>CAMHRD010000022.1 GCA_946187365.1 uncultured Bacteroidales bacterium | reverse complement strand
GGTACATAAAAGATATGTTAAAGCCTTGGAAGGAGTAAATATGGATATTTCTTACAATTGGCTAAAAGAGTATGTGAAGTTTGACCTCAATCCGGACGAGGTTGCTTCCGCTTTAACAAACATTGGCCTGGAGGTTGAGCATCAGGATGTTGTGGAGGAGATTCCGGGAGGATTGGCAGGAGTTATTGTTGCTGAGGTTGTGGAGTGCGAACCGCATCCAAACTCAGACCACCTGCACGTTACAAAGGTGAACACCGGAGAGGGAGAACTGCTGCAGGTAGTTTGCGGCGCTCCTAACGTTGCTAAAGGTCAGAAGGTTATGTTGGCCACCCTCAATACCAAACTTGTAATTGGCGGAGAGGATGTAAAGATTAAGAGATCTAAAATCCGCGGAGTTGAATCATTCGGAATGCTTTGCGCAGAGGATGAACTGGGAGTTGGTACAGACCACGCCGGCATTATGGTTCTCCCTACAGAGACCAAAGTTGGAACAGCGGCAAAGGATTACTTTAACCTTAAGTGTGATACCGTTTACACTATTGGTCTGACTCCTAACAGAATAGACGCAGCCTCATTCATTGGCGTAGCAAGAGACCTCAGTGCATGGCTTAAACTCAACAACCTGGGCGGAGAACTTACGACTCCTTCCGTTGAGGCATTCAAGGAGGGCAAGCCTTCTGAAGAGGCTGTAGAAGTGATTGTAAACCAGCCGGATGGAGCACCTCGTTACAGCGGAGTAACCATTAAGGGAGTAAAGATTAAGGAGTCTCCGGAGTGGATGAAGAAAAAACTTCTCTCCGTTGGATTCCGTCCAATAAACAACATTGTAGATATTACCAACTTTATTCTCATTGAGACCGGTAACCCTCTGCATGCCTTTGATGTTGAGAAGATTAAGGGCAACAAGATTGTTGTGGATTTCTGCAAGGAGGGAACCAAATTCACCACGTTAGACGGTGTTGAAAGAGTACTTGCAGCAACAGACCTTATGATCTGCAATGAGAGTGAGCCAATGTGCATTGCCGGAGTATTCGGCGGGCAGGAGAGCGGAGTAAGTGACAATACAACCTCCGTATTCCTTGAGAGTGCATACTTTAACCCTGTTCTAATAAGAAAGACATCTAAGCGTCATGCACTTAAGACAGAGGCCTCATTCCGCTTTGAGAGAGGATGTGATCCTAACATGGTTCCATACGCTCTCAGAAGAGCAGCCCTGCTGGTTCAGGAACTTGCAGGAGGAGAGATTGTAGGTGAGGTTAAGGATGTGATTTCCAAACCTATAGAGAAGAAGGTAGTTGAGCTTGATTATGCCCGTATGGAGTCTCTTATGGGCTGCAAACTTGGCAAAGAGAAGATTGAGCAGATTCTCACTTCTCTGGAAATGGAGTTTGTTAACCGCACGGAGACAGGCTGCACCGTTAAGGTACCAACCTATAGGGTAGACGTTTACAGAGAGTGTGACGTTGTGGAGGATGTTCTGAGAATTTACGGATACAACAACGTTCCTCTGCCTCAGAGTATGAAGTGCTCTGTTAATATTACCGCACACCCAGACCCTGAGAAGATTAGAGAGAGTGCCTGCCAGACTCTTACGGCCAACGGCTTTATGGAGATGATGAACAACTCTCTTACCAAGAGCGCATACTATGAGAATCTTAAGACATATCCGCAGAATAACTGTGTTATGATCTGCAACCCTCTCAGTTCAGATCTTAATGCAATGCGTCAGACGCTGCTCTTCAACGGTTTGGAGGTTGTGGCATACAATATCAACCGCCAGGTTACACAACTCAAACTCTATGAGATGGGTAACGTTTACTCCTTCAATCCTGAGTACAAGAAGACAGATGAGGAGAGAAGCACTCTTAAGGCCTACACAGAGCGTCCAAAACTCTCACTCTTTGTTACCGGTGAAGGTCTCAAGGGCTGGAGAAACAAGACGGTCAGCGGAGATTATTTCTCACTCAAAGGTTATGTAGAACTGCTGCTCAAGAGCTTTGGTATTGAGCTTAAAGACCTTGATTATGAGGGTGCTCCTTCAGATATCTTCTCAGACGGTCTCTCATATAAACTCCGTTCAAACGGTAAGGAGATTGTTGTTATGGGAACAGTAAGCCAGCGTCTTACCAAGCAGTTTGGTATTAAGCAGAAGGTTTACGCTGCAGAGTTCTCCTGGGATGTTCTTCTGGCAAAGGTTAAGAAGAACTCCGTTAAGTTTACGGAACTGCCTCGCTTCCCGGAGGTTAAGAGAGACCTGGCACTCCTTCTGGACTACAAGGTTTCCTTTGCGGAACTCCGCAACGCCGCATACCAGGCAGAAAAGAAGCTCCTTACCAACGTTGTGCTCTTTGATGTCTACACAGGTGACAAGATTCCTCAGGGCAAGAAGCAATACGCCATAAGCTTCCACCTCCAGGACCCGGATAAGACCCTGACAGATAAAGCCGTTGATGCTATAATGGAGAAGCTACTCCGCCTCTTCCGTGAGAAATTCGGCGCCGAGCTCCGTTAGTAGTACTTAACGGGTTCGCCTTTAAGGGATGTCAATATTTTGTTAGCTAATGAACTTGCTCCGATTCTGAAGAAGGATGGGGTGGTGCCCTCTGCGCCGAGGGTCTCCTTAACTATTGTCAGATAGAGGATTGCGTCCTGGGAGGTGGAGATGCCGCCGGCCGGCTTGAAGCCTCTGCGCTTTCCCGTCTTAGCCATAAAGGCCTTAAGGCACTTGCACATAACCAGTGCTGCAATAGGAGTAGCGGACGGCTCCTGCTTTCCGGTGGAGGTCTTAATGAAGTCCGCACCGCACTCAAGCGCCATCAGTGAAGCCTCTGCTATCCTCTCTATACCTGCCTGCAAATCAGGCCCGTATGTCTGCAGTGCACCGCTTTCCAAAATCACCTTCAGATGCTTTCCTTCCGTAACCTTACGGAGCGTCTCAATCTCCTTACGGCACTCGTTGTATCTTCCGTCCATAAAGGAGTTGTGAGCCAGCACAATATCAATCTCCGTAGCACCGTCCTTTACAGCGTGCTCCGTCTCCAACACCTTAACATCCAGAAAACTCTGTGAAGACGGGAAGCATGCGGAAACCGTAGTGATACCAACGCCGGCCTCTTTGAGATTATCCTTAACAACCTTTGCAAAGTTTGGATAGACGCAGATTGATGCAGGGAGCGGGTAGTTAGGGTAGAGGGCTTTAAAGCCGTTCACCTTCTTTGTAAACTCTGCTATAAACTCCGGTGTATCAGATGTATGCAGTGATGTAAGATCTATTGCACCAAGGCAGATTTTAAGGTTCTCTTCATTGATGTTTCCCTCTGCCTTCTTTTTAATTTCTTCCAGTTCTTTTTCAACCTCTTCAGCCACCAGCTTAACGTTGTACTTTTCCAAAATCTCTTTCATATTGTTTTTATTTATTCTCTTCTTTTACTGTCCATTAGGATGGTAACGGGGCCGTCATTTAGGAGCTCCACCTGCATGTCCGCACCAAAAACGCCGGTTGCTATCTCTCTCTTTGGCTTCTCCGGGTTGGAGTTCAAAAAGCTCCCAATAGTCTCTATAAACTTCTCATAGAGAGGGATTGCGGTCTCCGGTCTGGCGGCCTTTACGTAAGAGGGACGGTTGCCCTTGAGGGTCTGGGCCATCAAAGTAAACTGGCTTATGACCATAATGTCTCCCATGTCATCCTGCACGGAGATGTTCATAACTCCGTTGGCGTCATCAAAGACTCTGAGGTTTACAATCTTCTTTGCCAAGAAGTCTATATCTTCCTGAGTATCATCATCTACAATGCCCAACAGAACCATCAAGCCTTTCCCAATCCTGGAATGGACCTTGCCCTCAATTGTAACACTGCAATGATTTACTCTCTGAATTACTGCCCGCATATTTTCTCTCCGTTAATGGTTATTTTAAAGCCCTCAGCCAAAAGCGGTTGGGCAATCTCTTTCATCTCCTCAATGGTTACCTTCTTAAGCCCTTGGAGCGGAGTGTCTCTATCCAGCGTGTACATCAGAATCTGGCGTGGTCTTAAGGCCCTCACCAGTTCCAGCCATCCTGCAACGTGCTCTTTCTCTGTGCAATCCAGCTCCACCATCTCTCCGGTAAGAGGATCTTCCGCCCTGCCTTTGAGAAACATTGTCTGCAGTATGAAGTTGCCGTTGAACTTTTTAAGGTTCTCTATGGTCTCACTCAAAGAGTATCTCTCGTTTGGACGGTTGATGCACCTAAGCACTTTTTCTATGGTGGACTCTATCTTTAGGATAGGGTTGTCTATCTTCATAAGCGCCTCTCTTACACCCTCTTTCCAGAGCATGGAGGAGTTGGAGAGGACTGAGATTTTTGCAGTTGGAAGATACTCGTTCCTAACCTTAAGTACGGTATCTATAATCTGAGGGAACTCCGGGTGGATGGTGGGCTCTCCGTTTCCGGAGAAGGTAATGGAATCTACCTTCACTCCCTCTTTAACGAGTTCCTGAGCCCTCTTTGTAAGCTGCTCTCTTACATCCTTTTCCGTGGGGAGTTTTTTATCTGTCTTGTGCTCTTTGTTCCATCCGCACTCACAGTATATGCAGTCAAAACTGCAGAGTTTGCCTCTCTGAGGAAGCAGATTTATTCCCAGAGATGTTCCCAATCTTCTGCTGTGGATGGGGCCTACAATTATAGATTCAAAAAGATGTGTAGACATACTATGCCAATCTTTGAGATTTACTTAACTCTGTGAGGCGGAAATCTTTAACATTCTCCAAAAGTACCACACCAGGCTTCTTTCCAACCTTGAGGGAGCCGCACCAGGAGTCAATTCCCAAGGCCTTTGCACCGTTGAGGCAGGCCCAGGTAAGAATCTCACAGAGGTGGATGTAAGGGAAGTTCTGCTGAATGCACCTCATCTCTGCAACCATATCCAAAAGGTGGTTGGATGAGAGTGAATCTGTTCCCAGACAGATGGTGAGGTTGTAGAGCCTCATTCTGTTAAGCGGCGGCAACTCTCTGTGGATAAATATGTTGGAGAGTGGGCACACTGTAAAGTAAGGCTCCTGCAGGTTGGCGTTTGCCTTCTCAATGCTGAGGCGTTCAATGGTAACGTTGTGCACCAGATTTATCTTTCCTGCAATCTTTGGTTTTGCAAATGTGAGAAGCCGGTCTATGAAATACTCCAGTGAAGAAGTACCCGTTACAGGCGGAACGGAAAGGTTGCGGCCCTTGTAATTCTCTGACAGGGCGCCTGTTCCGGTGCGTATCATCTGATCCTCTTCAATGCTCTCCTGTGAGTGGAAGGAGATAAAGCCGCTCTTAAGGCCGCGTTCTGCTGTGATCTCCAGGAGTTTAGGACTCATAGTATAGACGGAGTGAGGGGTAACGGCGGCATCCAGCCCCATAGCAACAGCCTCATCTGCAATCTTTTGCCCGTAGTCTAATGTCTTCTTTGCATCTTCAGTCTCAGTGCCGAAGAGTTCTACAAATGTTCTGTAGTAAACCGGGTAGAGGTTGTTCTCAGAAGTATGTTTTAGAGTAAGATACTTCTTCTTAAGAGCAAAGCTTTCCGTGCAGTTGCTTATGTCTGAGACTGCTACAACGCCGGCACGGGAGAGGTTCTCAAACTCTCTCTCCATAGCCTTCATTCTGCCGGCCTCATCTACGCTCTCTCGGAGTTCGTTTATCTGGTTGATGAAGCCGCTCATACCTGTTCCTTCTTTGAAGACTCCCTTAAGGTGGGAGAGTTCAATATGGCAGTGGGCGTTTACAAAGCCCGGAACAAGAATTCCCTGGTGGTATTCAATATCAGGTGAGTGGAGTTCATCTTCTCCGTATTGTCTTATTTCCAGAATTTTACCTTCATCATCTACTGTGATTAAAGGTCTTTTGAGAGGTCTTAGAAAACCAAACTCATCCTCTAAGGTAATAGCAATATCTGCGGCTATCTTTTTCATTTCTTTAACTCCGGTTTTTCCATTTGGAGATTGACGGTTCCGTCTTCCTTCATATTCTTTCTGAAGCGTTCTCTGATTTTGGCAGCCTTCTCCTCATTTCTCTTCTGCTCAGCCTTTTGCGCCGGTGTCATCTCCTGTTTCTTCCTCTCAAGTTCATTGCGGCGGCGCTGCTCTTCCTCTGCATTGCGCTGAATCTCTTTAAGATTATCGTGGAAGGAGACTATGACAATACCGCTGCCGTCCAACCTTCTCTCCCACTTGTTGTTGAGCGGATTATCCTCTTCAAAGGAGGCAGGGAACGGAATTTTAACCTTGAGCCCCGGTACAACCTTCTCATTTCTCAGCCTCTCAGACTCACGCTTGGCTATATCTGAGGCCTTTTGGAGGATGGCTGTATAGGCCTTTTTATCCGGAAGGTAGTAACTCAGGGAGTTCTGGTACTGCTCCAGTGTGGTATTGTACTTGTCAAATACGTGCTTATAGAGTAGGATGGAGTCTGCCGCAAGATTAACCTCTGCGTACGCCTTTGCGTAACTGTCACAAACATAGAGGTCTACCATAATGCGGGCCACCTTGTTCTTGCTCAATATGCCTCTCTTGTGGCATCCTGTTAGGGTAAGGAGGGCCGCAGAGAGCAGGGCAACACAAACCAACGTTCTATAGAATCTGTTCATCACCACAAATTTAATCTAATAATCTTCTTTAACAAAAGCTGAACTTAATTTATTACTTTTGCAGAGCAACACTTAGGCCATGAAGATTAACCCTCCAAAATTTATTAAAAGATGGTTCCCCTCCTTCATTTGGAAGCTTCCAAACGACAGGAACGAGGTATATCTGACGTTTGATGACGGACCGCGTCCGGAGGTGACTCCCTGGGTGTTGGATCAGCTGGATAAATATGATGCAAAGGCAACCTTCTTCTGCATAGGAAAGAACGTGGAACTCTTTCCGGAGCTCTTTGAAGAGATTAAGCGCAGAGGACATGCCGTTGGAAATCACTCATATAGCCACGTTAAGGGTTGGGGAGTAAAGACCGGAGACTATGTGCGTGACATAGATATTGCGTCTGACCTTATCCACTCAAATCTTTTCCGTCCACCTTACGCCCGCATAGGACCTAACCAGGCCAGAGTTCTTGCAGAGAGGTACAAAATGATTCTCTGGACAATAATCAGCAAGGACTACAGCCGTCACATTAAGAGCAAAGAGTGTGTGAACCAGGTAGTTCCATATTTGGAGAGCGGAGCAATTATTGCCTTTCATGACTCCATTAAATGCGCACGCAATCTTTGGGAAGCACTCCCTGCCGTGCTTCAGGCAATTAAGGATAAGGGACTTCACAGTCAAAAAATAGAATTGTAAGCAGTAAGATATGAATGTACTCGTACTTGGAAGCGGAGGCAGAGAGCATGCAATTGCTTGGAAGATAAAGCAAAGCCCCCTCTGCACCAACCTGTTTGTAATGCCCGGAAACCCGGGATGCGCCCAGATAGCAACCCTTGTTAGCGGAAGTCCAAAGGATTTTAACGCCGTTAAGCAGGTTGTTCTGAACAACAACATAGACCTTGTGGTTGTTGGGCCGGAAGAGCCTCTGGTTCTTGGACTTAGAGATAACTTTGAAGCGGATGCGGAGTTAAAGAACCTCCTCTTTGTGGGGCCGGGAAAGTCTGGCGCCCGCCTGGAGGGAAGCAAGGAGTTTGCAAAGGAGTTTATGCAGAAATACTCCATTCCTACGGCAGCGTTCAAATCTTTCTGCAGTGAAACCATCGCGGAGGCGGATAAGTTTCTTGAGACTCTTAAGGCTCCGTATGTGCTTAAGGCAGATGGACTTGCAGCAGGCAAGGGAGTGGTGATTCTGAATGAGCTGGAGGCGGCAAAGGAGGAACTGCGCAGCATGCTGAGCGGAAAGTTTGGAAGTGCCTCAAGCAGAGTGGTTATTGAGCAATTCCTCAGCGGAATTGAGGTCTCCGTATTTGTGCTTACAGACGGCAAAGATTATCTGGTACTGCCTGAGGCTAAGGACTATAAGAGGATAGGTGACGGAGACAAAGGACTCAATACGGGCGGAATGGGAGCAGTCTCTCCGGTTCCGTTTGTAACTGAGGAGTTTATGGGCAAGGTAAAGAGCAGAATCATAGAGCCTACAATCAAGGGATTGCAGGATGAGGGAATTGACTATAAGGGATTTATCTTCCTGGGCCTTATGAACTGCGGGGGAGACCCTTACGTAATTGAGTACAACGTAAGAATGGGAGATCCAGAGACCGAGGCTGTTATGACAAGAATAGACTCAGATTTGCTCTCTCATCTTGTTGCCTGCGCAAAGGGAGAACTCAGGAATGAGACCATAAAGATTGCAGAGGAGAACGCCCTTACGGTGGTATGCGTTTCCGGCGGATACCCGGAGAGTTATCCTAAGGGGCTGAAAATCACCGGAACTATCCTACTCAGAGAGAATACCTACAGCGGACGCGTAAAGGTCTTCCACAGCGGAACCGCAATGAATGAGAGCGGAGAACTAGTAACTGCAGGCGGAAGAGTCTTTGCGGTAACGGCCAACGGCAGTTATCTCTCAGAAGGTGATATTCAGAAGATTGAAGAGGGGAGAGCCTCTGCATACGATATTGTGGATAAGATAATCTTTGAGGGAAAGAACTTCAGAAAAGATATTGGACTGGATATAATCCGTTATATTAAAGAGAGTTAGCAATGCAAAATGGGGAGGGAATAGGTTCCGTAAGCAGAGTAGCACTCTACGTAGTGGCTCTGTTTTTGGCCCTGTCTGCCTTCTTTGTGCCAGAAAATGAGCCTGTAACCGAGTGGGTCCCAATCTTTTCAGACTACTTAGACATTTCTGCGCTCTACAGTGGCCCTCTGGGATTTATCCTGGGCCTGGTTCTGGCCGCACTTCTGCTCTTTTCCACCTACCTCATCAGTTCTACCGTAGAGCCACAGAGATGGATAAAAGTCTCATCTTTGGCTCTTTGCGCCGCCATACTCTTTGTAAACCACATGGTCATATCATTTTCTGCAGTTTACGTCTCCGCGATAGTTCTCCTTTGGGCTCACTTTTCTCTTTTGCAGCGCCAGTACTTTACCTGCTTCTTTCTTATGGCCGTCTCTGCAATCTTCTTTGCACCAACAGTTTGGCTACTCCCACTGGTTCTTCTTCTTTTTCTTTTAGTAGTAAATGAAGGAGATGTAATTAGGAACCTGCTAAAGTGCCTGGGTGGATTTGCAGTACCCTTCATTCTTCTTTTGGGAGTGAGATTCCTAATAACGGGAGAGGTTTACCCCTTCATAAGAAAGATGTGGCAGGATATGACCTATATCTCCACCTCCAAC
>CAMHRD010000021.1 GCA_946187365.1 uncultured Bacteroidales bacterium | reverse complement strand
CGAGGAGGAGAAGCATGAGGAACTCAACGTGCAGGAGATAATATTTGAACACATGCTGGACTCCTACTCCTGGCACGTAACCAAGATTGGAGAGAAGGATATTGTAATATATCTGCCTGTTATACTCTACAGTAAGACAAGCGGTTGGCACGTTTTCTCAAGCCGCCGTCTGCACGAGAACGGAGGAAGTTATGAAGGGTTCTACCCTGCAGACCAGGAGAGCGCTCACGCCGGAAAACTTATGGAGAAGATGGCGGACGGAACTATGGTCCGCCCTGTGGATCTTTCACTTACAAAGATGGCGCTCGCTCTTCTTATAAACGGAGCGCTGGTGCTGCTTCTCTTCCTTCCTGCCGCAAGGTGGTACCGCAAGCATGAGAATGACAGGGAAGCCGTGCCGGGCAAGTATGTAAGTTTTGTGGAGATGATTGTAACGCTGGTGGAAGACAGTATAGTAAAACCTTGTGTTGGAAAGAATTACAAGAAGTTCTCTCCTTACCTTCTTACAGCCTTCTTCTTCATTTTTACCTGCAACCTTATGAGCCTTATTCCTTTCTTCCCGGGCGGAGTGGGAGTTACGGCCAATATGAGTATAACCCTCTTCCTTGCTGCCTGCACCTTTATTGCGGTAAATCTCTTTGGCTCAAGGGAGTATTGGAAAGAGATAATTTGGCCGGATGTTCCAACCTGGCTCAAGGCTCCTATTCCAATTATGCCGTTCATAGAGTTCATAGGTATATTCACCAAGCCTATTGCTCTGATGATAAGGCTCTTTGCAAACATGCTGGGCGGGCACATGGCCATGCTTGTGCTTACGGTTTTGATTTTCATAGGGTTCAGTGCAGGTAAGGTGCTGGGAGGTTCTATGACCTTCCTCTCAGTTCTCTTCAACATCTTTATGAATGCGTTGGAGGTTCTGGTTGCATTTATTCAGGCATACGTCTTCACTCTGTTGAGTTCAGTATTTATAGGATCTGCTCAGGTGGAGCATCACAAAAAGGAGTTGAAAACAGATAAAGAATAATATAAACAATTAAAATTTAATAGATTATGTTAACAGTTCTTTCAGTTATTTTGGAGTACACAATGGCGTTGGCAGTCAGCAAGGCAGCCGCCGCTATAGGTGCCGGTATAGTTGTTTTGGGTGCCGCTATGGGAATCGGTAAGATTGGTTCCAACGCAATGGACGCCATTGCACGTCAGCCTCAGGCAGCCGGTGACGTAAGAAGTTCTATGATTCTTTCTGCTGCTCTCATTGAGGGTGTTGCCCTGATTGCAGTAATCGTATGTATGCTTTCTTACTTTGTACAGCAAGGCTAAAAAAGATTAAAAGACAGTAGATTATGTCATTACTTGTTCCCGACAGCGGATTGTTGTTCTGGATGCTGATCTCCTTTGGCGTGGTATTCTTCATACTGGCCAAGTTCGGCTTTCCGGTTATAACCAAATCTGTCGAGAAGAGAAGAGGATATATTGAGGAGTCTCTGGAAGATGCCCGCAAGGCTAAGATTCAGCTTGCAAAGGTGGAGGAGGATTCCAAAGCCATTGTGGCAGAGGCCAATAAAGAGCAGGGGCGTGTTCTGAACGAGGCGGCAGAGCAGAGAGATAAGATTCTTGCTAACGCCAAGGAGGAGGCCTCAAAAATATCTCAAAAAGAGTTGGATACGGCAAAGGCGCAGATTCAGAAAGAGAAGGAGGAGGCAATGCTCTCAATAAGAAGAGAGGTTGCTGCTCTCTCCTGTGATATTGCAGAAAAGATTATCCGTCAGAAACTTTCCACTGAGGAGGCGCAGATGGATATGATTGAAAAGATGCTGGATGAGGTATCCACTCTTACAAAGGCGGAAAAAACGGCATAAAAAATGGACGTAGGAGTATTGGCGGTAAGGTATGCTAAGGCATTGTTAGACTACGCTTTAGAGAAAGGCGTAGAGGAAGAGGTTTATTCACAGATGGGCCTTCTTCTGGAGTGTCTTAAGCAGAATCCGGCACTTACGCGTACATTGGAAGACCCTCTTCTCTCCCGGCAGGATAAATTGTCTCTGCTCTCCTCTACACTTACCGGCACTGCCGCTGCAAACGACGCGGTGCAAAGGTTTTACAACATCATTATTGAGAATCGCAGAGAAAATTATTTGAGAGCTTCCGCGCTCAACTATCAGACTCTCTACAGGGAGAAGAAGAACATTGCCGTGGTAAAGATTACTACGGCCATACCTTTAAGCAAGGAGATGGAGGAGAAGATTATCTCCAAAACATCCTCCGTGCTGGGTAAGAAAATAGAGCTGTATAAGTGTGTAAACCCTTCTATAGAAGGAGGTTTCATAATTGACGTAGATGATTTCAGAATGGATGCTAGCATTGCAAACAAACTGCGTCAGATACGCCAGCAGCTACTGGATAAAAACAGAAGAATAGTTTAATTATGGCAGTTAATATTAAAGCAAGTGAAGTTTCCGAGGTTCTGCGCAAACAACTAGAGGGGATTGAGGGAAGGGTTCAGCTGGACGAGGTTGGAACCGTTCTTCAGGTAAGTGACGGAGTTGTACGTATTTATGGGTTGCGCAATGCGGAAGCGAGTGAACTTCTGGAGTTTGAAAACGGAGAGATGGCCGTTGTGATGAACCTTGAGGAGGATAACGTTGGAGCGGTGCTCCTTGGTCCTACAGATAACATCAAGGAGGGATTCTCCGTTAAGAGAACCAAGAGAATTGCATCTATAAGAGTAGGTGAGAGTATGCTGGGCAGGGTTATCAACCCGCTAGGTCAACCCCTTGACGGTAAGGGAAGTATAGAGGGTGAGCTCTTTGAGATGCCTCTGGAGAGAAAGGCTCCTGGAGTTGTTTTCCGTCAGCCGGTGAACCAGCCTCTGCAGACAGGTATCAAGGCTATTGACTCTATGATTCCTATTGGAAGAGGACAGAGAGAGCTCATTATCGGAGACCGTCAGACTGGAAAGACTGCAATTGCAATTGATACCATCATTAACCAGCAGAACGCTCACAAAGAGGGCAAGCCGGTCTACTGCATCTATGTTGCCATAGGTCAGAAGGGTTCTACGGTAGCCTCTTTGGTTGAGACACTTAGAGAGAAGGGCGCTATGGATTACACCATAGTTGTCTGCGCCACCGCTGCAGATCCTGCCGCTCTCCAGTACTTTGCACCGTTCGCCGGAGCTGCCATAGGCGAATATTTCAGAGATACCGGAAGAGATGCCCTGGTTGTCTATGATGACCTCTCAAAACAGGCGGTTTCATATCGTGAGGTTTCACTTATTCTGCGCCGTCCTTCAGGACGTGAGGCTTACCCGGGAGATATCTTCTACCTCCACTCAAGACTTTTGGAAAGAGCTGCAAAAATAATTGATCAACAGGAGGTTGCAGAGCAGATGAATGACCTGCCGGATTCTTTGAAGGGTAAAGTTAAAGGAGGCGGTTCGCTTACTGCGCTTCCTATTATTGAGACTCAGGAGGGTGACGTTTCCGCCTATATTCCTACCAACGTAATTTCCATTACGGACGGACAGATCTTCCTGGATACTGACCTCTTCAACCAGGGTAACCGTCCTGCAATCAACGTGGGTATCTCGGTATCCCGTGTGGGTGGTAACGCTCAGATAAAATCCATGAAGAAGGTTGCCGGTACTCTTAAGATAGACCAGGCTCAGTACCAGGAACTTGAGGCCTTTACAAAGTTCGGAGGAGAGATGGACAAAGTTACCGCGCAGGCCATAGATAAAGGTAGAAAGAACACCCGTCTGCTTATTCAGCCTCAGTACTCGCCAATGCCGGTGGAGGAGCAGGTTGCAATACTTTACTGCGGAACTCACGGACTCTTTAAGGATATAGACATAAACGATATACAGAAGTTTGAAAAGACCTTCATTGAACATCTGCGCCTTAACAACCAGCAGGATGTTTTGGACGAACTCAGAAAGGGTGTTATTAATGACGATATCACCCAGAAGATTGAGAAGGTGGCTCAAATGACGGTAAATCAGTTTGTTCAGTAACAGAATATGGCTTCACTCAAGGAGATAAAGACAAGAATTGGTTCTGTTCAGGGAACGCGCAAGGTGACCTCCGCCATGAAGATGGTATCATCTGCCAAGCTTCATAAGGCGCAGTCCATCATTACCGCTATGGTTCCTTACCAGCAGAATCTGGATAAGATTGTCTCCAACTTTTTAGCCGGAAAGACAGTTTTCTCATCTCCGTATGTTCTTAAGGATGAGGAGGAGACAAAGAAGGCTTTGAGCAAAGTTGCTGTTGTGGCCTTCTCTTCCAACTCCTCACTCTGCGGTGCATTCAACTACAATGTAATTAAAGAGTTCACCTCCCTAATTCTGGATCTTCATATAGATGACAAGTTTGTAACCGTCTATCCTATCGGGAAAAAGATAGAGGAGGCGGCAAAAAAGATGGGCTTCAACTGCATTACTTCAATTAAGAGTGAGGGAGAGGAGTTTACTTTTCAGTCACTTGCCGCAAAGCCGGATTACAAAAAGATTTTTGCTCTTGCTTCAGAGTTGATGGAAAGGTACAAGGCGGGAGAGTATGATAAGGTTTACGTTGTTTACCAACATTTCAAATCTCCTGCTGTTCAGAAGGTTGAAAGGATTGGCTATCTGCCTGTGGATCTCTCTTCATACAAGGCGGAGGAGTCTCTCTCTCCTGAAGGATTCTTCCACAACTACATTGTTGAGCCTTCCGTTTCTGAGGTGATTACCTCTTTGATTCCGCAGGTGCTTAAGCAAAAACTCTACACCTGCCTGGCAGATTCCTACGCAAGCGAGCATGCTGCAAGAACTGTGGCTATGCAGGTTGCTACAGATAATGCAGAAGATCTGATTCAGGAACTCACCATCCTATACAACAAATCGCGCCAGCAGGCAATCACCGCAGAGCTTTTGGATATTGTTGCCGGAAGCGTGCAATAATCTGATAGTATGGCACATGCAGTTTTCAAATATAGAAAAGGAGAGGCCTATCCCTGGGTCTATAAGTATCCACAGACGGCCCTTACGGCAGACTGCATAGTATTCTCTTTTTCTCAAGACTCTAAGCAAAAGCCTGCTGCTGCAAGTAACGAGTCTGCTGCTTGCAAGAAAGACAGTTGTGAACAAGGCTCCAAGTCTGTAAGTTGCGGAAAAGAGAGTCCGTTAAAAGTTCTGCTTATAAAGAGAGGCTCTGACCCGTATAAGGGTTACTGGGCTTTCCCGGGTGGTTTTGTAAATCCGGATGAAACTGCAGAGCAGGGAGCCGTAAGAGAACTGCAGGAAGAAACTGGCCTTCAAGCCCCTTACCTTGAGCAGTTTGAAGTCTTTTCAACTCCAAACAGAGATCCCCGCCAGAGAGTTGTTACGGTCCCTTTCTTTGTTCTTACAACTGAAATGAATGCAGTTGCAGCGGATGATGCCGCTGAGGCACAATGGTTCCCGGTGGATGATCTTCCGTCACTGGCCTTTGACCATAAGGAGATATTTGAAAAGGCAATGGCGGCTCTCCGTAAATCTTTAGTCTTTAGCCCGTTGTGGCGTTATCTTCTACCGCGTGAGTTTACAATGTCTCAACTCCAGGCTCTCTATGAAGACATCTATTGCAAGAAGTATGACCGCCGCAACTTTGCCCGCAAGATGCTCTCCACCGGTCACCTGAATGACGGCGGCCTCGACCGCCAGGGCCTCCCATCCCGCAAGGCAACCATCTATACATTCAAAGAGAATAGCGGAGGCTGTACCCTCCGAACAAATAATAGTAAATTTGTATTAGCAGATTTTGAACAGATTACAAACAGCCTATGATAACCTTTATTATATGCCTTACGGCACTGGTAGTTGCATACTTCACCTATGGTAGATTCCTGGAGAAAATGTGCGGTATTAAACAGGACAAACAGGTACCGTCAAAAAATCTCTATGACGGCGTGGACTACATTCCAATGCCGCGCTGGAAAACCTTTCTGATTCAGCTACTTAACATTGCCGGCCTAGGCCCTATCTTTGGAGCCGTATTGGGTGCAACCTACGGACCTGCCGCCTTCTTGTGGATAACCCTGGGCGGAATCTTTATGGGCGCGATGCATGACTTTATTGCGGGAGTAATCTCACTTAACCACAACGGAATGAGCCTGCCGGAGATCATAGGTAAATACCTGGGCCTGACCACAAAACAGGTGATGAGACTCTTTACGGTAGTAATTATGATGATGGCTGGTGCCGTCCTTATGCTGGGCCCTGCCGGCATCCTCTCCACTATGACTGGATGGGACAAGAGTATCTGGCTCTATATTGTCTTTGCATACTATATTGTAGCTACTCTTCTCCCGATAGATAAAATCATTGGAAACGTCTATCCTATCTTTGGATTTGCTCTGATTTTCATGGCATTGGGAATACTGGTGGTTCTCTTTACAGGCAACCTTCAGATACCTGAAATCAACGGTTGGGACTCCTTTGCAAACTTCAAAACCAACGCAAAAGATTTCCCAATCATTCCAACAATGTTCATAACCATTGCCTGCGGAGCAATCTCCGGATTCCATGCTACTCAGTCACCTATGATGGCTCGCTGCCTTAAGGACAAAAAGGAGAGCCGCTCCGTTTTCTATGGCGCAATGATCAGTGAGAGTATAATTGCACTTATCTGGGCAGCTGCAGCAATGGCATTCTTCAAAGGCTATAACGGTCTGGGAAACAGCCTTGCAGGACTGAACGCAGCATTGGCGGATCACGGACAGGATGCATCCTGGGTTGTGAATGAAATCACCAACACAACACTCGGGAAATTTGGTGCAATACTGGCACTGCTCGGCGTTGTTGCAGCACCTATAACATCCGGAGATACAGCCTTCAGAAGTTCAAGACTTATCATTGCAGACTTCCTGCATTTGGAACAGAAGAGCATACTCAAGCGTCTCTATATCTGTATCCCTATGTTCATAATTGGCTATGCCATAACGCTTATGAAGTATGACATACTCTGGAGATACTTTGCCTGGGCAAATCAGACTCTTGCAGTATTTACACTCTGGACTATAACTGTTTACCTCTATTTAAGAGGACGCAAAGTTCAGAAATGGGGAGTTCCGTTCTACTTTGTATCTATGATTCCTGCAATCTTTATGACCTTCATCTGTATAGACTTTTTGTTCTTCTCAAAGCAGATGATAGGCTTTGACTACACAGCCGGAGCAATCTGTGCAGCAGGCCTTACCGTGCTCATTACTACGGCGGTATGCATTCACATGAAACTCTACGCAAAGAAACACTCATCAGATGAAGTAATTTAGCGGTGCGACGTATAAGACTGCTAATTAGTAAGTTATGAATAATCGGTCGGTGATTATTTCCCGACCGATTATTTGTATTATTCTCACTATTAGTTGTTTATGTAGCACCGTACTTTTATATACGATCATCTTCTTTGATGTCGTATTCTGAACCAGTATATGAATTAATAGCTAAGATGGCTTGATCCCAGTTGCCGAATAGTGAAATAGCAGCTTGATAATCTACTGGATTGTATGTTTTTATAATGTAGTCTTTGAGTTGTAATGCTTCTTCTTTGTTAATTTCAGAAAAAAGGTTTCTCAATAGAGTGTAATTCAAATTCTTTCCTTTTGAGTAAAGGGATTTTATCTGTCTAATAGATATTCTTAACCGATTTCTTGACGTTGAGAGATCTATCTTCTGTGAGAATGGATGACTTGATTTGAAATATGAAACAAAGTTCCATGTGTACTGCTCAATCTTTTTACAGTTTCTTATATATTTATCTGTATACTTAAGCGCCCTCCCAAATGGTCTACTGATTAATGGGCCTTTCCTTTCATGTTCCTTGTTATAAAATCTAGAAAAGAAAGAAGTATATTCGTTAACAAACTTATGGATTGTTTCTTTCTGCTTGGCCTTTACAAGAAGATGTATGTGATTACTCATAAAGCATAAAGCAAAAATCTTGATGTTGTGTATTTTGGCTCTTATACTGATGATAGTCAGTAATACAAGAGCGTCATATGAATTATGAAAGATTACTCTTTTATCAATACTTCGTTGGTATATATGATAACTGGCAAATGGCGACTGATGGCTGTTAGTGTCAGATATATAGAGACTTCCCTTCATAATCTTCCCTTCAAAAATTTTAAATATGTTATGGAGACCTTTAGTGTTGAGCGATTATCATAGGACTCCGATTGCTCGAAACAAAGGTAAAACAAATTATTGATAACAAAAATAATTTTCAGATGCAACGTATAATGCAGATATTTAAGCATTTATTATTAGATATTTCTATTGCACTACTCTTTCCCATAGCGGGTTATCCTCGGCAGGCAGAGGAGAGCCCTTCAATAGCTCCCCGCAGACCTGACGGGAGATAACCTGCGCTCTTGAAGACGGGGTTCCCTTATGAAAGTAAACTTGCAATGGCAGGAAACAAAAAAGCATCACAGCTTTTCTCTGTGATGCCATCCTCGGTTTGCGGAGAGATAGGGATTCGAACCCTAGTGACGGTTACCCGCCAACCCGCCCTCCAAACGGGCGCTTTAGACCACTCAGCCATCTCTCCAAACCCATGTAACGGGATGCGAATATAGCAATTTTTTCTTTAGTTGATATCATAAGTGAATAAATTATTTTGTAACAGGTTAACTGCTAGTTTTACAGGCATTTAACTAAATTGTTAGCAACTTGTTCATTTCTTTATATTCATCTTTTGAACCTCTCTTTTCTTAATTCTTATTTTTGTATAGCGCAATTCTTTTTTAATTGCCAAACGAGACAAACCTAAAAATTAAATATAAGAAAGAGTTCACACTATGTCAGCTAGTCAGATTAGTATTGTTAAGAGGGACGGAAAACAAGAGCTGTTTTCAATTGAGAAGATTAAGAATGCAATCAGAAAAGCTTTCCTGGCAACAGGTAGTTTTGCATCCGATGAGGATTTAACAATCATTCTATCTCACGTGGGAATTCGCAACGGTATGAGCGTTGAGGATATTCAGAACCAGGTGGAGGTAGCATTGATGAAGGAGAAATACTACCAGATTGCAAAATCATATATGCTTTATCGTCAAAAGCATACGGAGGATCGTGATGTTAGAGACAGATTGGATTTCCTTGTAAATTATTGCAAGGCAGACAATGCCGCAACCGGAAGTAAGTATGATGCCAACGCAAACGTTGAGCATAAGAATATTGCAACCCTTATTGGTGAGATTCCAAAGGCGGGCTTTATCCGTCTGAACCGTCGTCTGCTCACGGACCGTCTGAAGGATATGTACGGTAAAGACTTTGCAGACAAGTACTTAAAGCTTCTCTCACAGCACTTCATTTACAAGAATGATGAGACATCTCTTGCAAACTACTGTGCAAGTATCACAATGTATCCTTGGCTTCTGAACGGAACTTTGAGCATTGGCGGTAACTCTACAAAACCTACCAACCTCAAATCTTTCTGCGGTGGTTTCGTTAACCTGGTGTTCATTGTTTCATCTATGCTTAGCGGTGCATGTGCAACTCCTGAGTTCTTGATGTACATGAACTACTTCCTCCAGAAGGAGTACGGTGAGGATTACTACAAGAGAGGTGACGAGGTTGTAGATCTCTCCATAAAGAAGAGAACTATTGAGAAGGTAATTACAGATTGCTTTGAGCAGGTAGTTTACTCAATCAACCAGCCAACCGGTGCAAGAAACTTCCAGGCAGTGTTCTGGAATGTAGCATATTACGACAAGTACTACTTTGAGAGTCTCTTTGGAGAATTCCGCTTCCCGGACGGAACGGCACCTCATTGGCCATCACTCTCCTGGTTGCAGAAACTCTTTATGAAGTGGTTCAATGCAGAGCGTCTGAAGACTCCTCTTACATTCCCTGTTGAGACTAT
>CAMHRD010000020.1 GCA_946187365.1 uncultured Bacteroidales bacterium | reverse complement strand
AACATTGATTACTTCTTTCATGGTCGTATAATTTTTAAAGTTCTTTGTATTCGCTGGTATTTTGCAATGCAAATATATGACAATTCATAGGTACTATGCAACACAAGGTAGTATATTTAAAAAGATATCCTGATATTTTTAACACATTTCTGTGTGAATATCAGGATATTAGGCGCTTGTTACGTTTTTGTTACAAAACGCTTTTTAGTTAGCAGGAGTCTGAGCAGCCTGGTTATCTACCGGGAAAGTAGGGATGCTGTTTGCAGGTGCGCTCTTCTGAAGCTCCTTGGTAAGATCTGATTTCTTACTCTGGCTGTTTGTTCCTACAGCGCCTGAAGCTGCAATGCAGCAAACTATAATAATTCCGGCAAGCCACCATGTAGCTTTCTCCAAGAAATCTGCGGTCTGCCTAACGCCAAAAGTCTGATTACCAGCAGCAAAGTTAGCAGCCAATCCGCCGCCCTTTGAATTCTGGAGCAATACTGCTATAGTCAGAAAAATGCTCGCAATCACAATAATAACTACAAATACTCCGTACATATTATTCTTTATTTTTTGTCTTCAAATCGTTTACAAGGGCTGCAAAGTAAGCACTTTTTTGTGGATATAACAAAATTAGTTTAGAGAAGACCTCTATAGCTTGCTCATTGTAACCCTGTTGTGCATAGATGTGGCCGAGTGTCTCAGTGCAGAATGCAAGGTCATCAAAGTTCACCTTGCCCTCTGAATCTATAACTGTAGATTTATCTGCCTGTTTCTTTACAAACGGACTGTTGCGGAGTTTGAGCTCCATATCATCCTCAGGGGCAATGGATTTCAGATCCTCCTTGGAGAAGAAATCTCCGCCTGCAACTATCACCTTTCTCTTAGGCGCCTCCTGCTCAGTCTTCTCTTCCGGTATAATGGTTTCCGTCTTTTCAGATGCATCCAGAACAATTGTCTCCTCCTCAGAAAATTCTCTATCGGGATTATTAATGTTCTTGTAAAGGGTTGAGCGTGAGGCAAGAAAAACGGCACACTCTTTCAGCTTCTGAGTGAAGGCCTCTTTGTCTATGCGGTAGAGTTTCTCCAAAAGAATCTGACGGGCGTAGGAGTACCACGGGCTCTCTTTTATGAGAGACTCCAACTCCATAACGTCCATAGATGACAGCTTTTTATGTTTCTCTTCTATCTCCACTCTGCAACGGTTGCGTTAAATATATCTTCCACCAGGGTCTCTATAATTTGCTGGCACAAAACGTCTTGCACGGCATCCAATGAGTTGGTGGAGTCATAATCCTGGTATGCGGCAAAGGAGCGTCCCTCCGGAAATGCCTCATCCGGGTATTTATTGTTCTTGTAAATAATTCTAACTGCAATGGTCAGACGGTTGCGTGATGCAATTTCATCTGCAGTTACTGCGGTTGGCGTAACCTCGTAACTTGTAATGTATCCGGTCACCTCCAAGTCTGCATCCTGTCCGTCATAAACCATCTCAAGTTTTGTAAGACGGCGGTACTTGTCCTGCAGAGCCTGGGTGAGATTGTTGGAGAGAGAAGGGTTAATCTGCATTGCCTTGTTCTCTATGTTGGCAACAAAGATGGTCTTAATGTCCGGCTGTAGAGAAGTTCCTGAGAATGAATAAATTCCGCAACCACTCAAAAGCATGGTTCCAAAGAGTGCAATCAGCAGATGTATAGATTTGATTTTCATAGTTGCTACTTCTTTATATCAAACTCCTTAATCTTTCTGTAGAGGGTTCTCTCAGATATTCCCAGCTCCTCTGCCGCTGCCTTACGGTTGCGCGGATACTTCTTCAAAGCTGAGAGAATCTTCTGTTTGTAGGCTCCGTTAATTGAGAGGTCTTCCGCCTCACTCTTTGTATCACCCTCAGATGAGACAACTATAACCTTCTCATCATTGCCGCTTTGCGGAACAGTAATGTTCTGAGTGGCGGCCTGTGAAAATCCGCCGGAAGCGGCCACCTGTTTAAGATTGTCAACATCCTGCTTAAGGGTGTATATCATCTTGTAAATGACCTCTTTATCATTAATGAACGAGTCCTCCTGGAATCCTCCCTGAGGGGTTGCCAATACCGGATGTATATCATCTTTAGGAAGATACTTGCCCATTGTCTCCGCATCTATTACTCTGGACTGCTCCAATACTGCAATCTGTTCAACCACATTCTTAAGCTGGCGGATGTTGCCCGGCCAGCGGTAGGTCATAAGGAGCACCTGCGCATCTCTTGTGAGTTCAATGCAAGGCATGTTGTAGCGGTCTGCACAGTCAAGGGCAAACTTGCGGAAAAGCATTGGGATATCGCCTTTGCGCTCACGGAGTGGAGGAAGTTCTATCGGGATTTGGTTAAGTCTGTAAAAAAGATCCTCCCTGAATTTTTTCTGTGAGATGGCCTGCAAAAGGTTTACATTGGTTGCTGCAATTACCCTTACATCAGTCTTTTGCACAGTAGAAGAGCCTACCTTGTAAAACTCTCCGCTCTCCAAAACTCTGAGCAGTCTCTTCTGTGATTCTGCAGAGAGTTCTCCCACCTCGTCCAGGAAAATGGTGCCGCCGTCTGCCACCTCAAAGTAGCCTTTGCGGGTTTCGTTTGCCCCTGTGAAGGAGCCCTTTATGTGACCGAAGAGTTCGCTCTCCATTGTTCCCTCAGGAATGGCGCCGCAGTTTACGGCCACATATTTTTTATGTTTTCTTGGACTGTTACTGTGAATGATTTGAGGAATGGACTCCTTTCCAACACCGCTCTCTCCGCTTACAAGAACAGAGAGATCTGTCTGCGCCACCTGCTCTGCAACCTCAAGGGCCCTGTTGAATTTAGGGTCATCTCCTATAAGATCAAATCTGTTTTTTAAACTCTGTAATTCCATTTACCCTGCATTTTGCGTCTGTAGGGGCAAAGATACATAAAACTGACATTTTTTCAGTATTTTTGTCTGTGGCAAAAGAAACCGTTGCCCGATTGTTGTATAGAACCTATTTTGATGAAAGAGATTTTGGCAATAATTCCCTCCCGATACGCCTCAACAAGGCTTCCGGGAAAACCTCTGGCCCTTGTAGGCGGAGTCCCGATGGTTGTGCGCACTCTACGCCAGGCTGCAAAAGTCTTTACGGATGTCTGTGTTGCCACGGACGATGAGAGAATTAAGGAGGTTGTGGAAAAATGGGGCGGGGTTGCCGTTATGACCTCTCCAACTCACCCGAGCGGAACAGACCGCTGCCTTGAGGCAATGCATAAATACTCAGAGCAGACCGGCCGTACTTTTAATGTTGTGGTGAACGTTCAGGGAGACGAGCCTTTCATTAGCACAAACCAGTTGGAAAAACTTGCCGCGTGCTTTGATGATGATAGCGTGTGCCTTGCAACAATAGTTAAGAGAGCAACCACGTTTGCGGAACTTGATGACGTTAACCGTCCTAAAGTTGTGGTAGATGAAAATAGGAATGCGCTCTACTTTTCACGCAACAGAATCCCTTATGACAGAAGCGGTTGCGCTGAGTGCTCCTCATACTTTCTGCACGTTGGACTCTACGGTTACAGAAGTGAAACGCTGGAGAAGATTTGCAGAATGAAGGAGAGTTATCTGGAGAGAACGGAGAAGTTGGAGCAGCTGCGCTGGCTTGAGAACGGACTCAAAATCAGAGTGGTAGAATCTAACGACCAATCTTACGGAGTAGATACTCCTGCAGATTTGGAGCGTTTGAACAGAATGATAGAGAGTGGGGAACTTAAAACAGATTAACATTTTAACTTATTTTATATGAAGAAATTATCTAGTTGTCTCCTTGCAGGAGCAGTTATGTTGCTGGTAACTTTTTGTGCCAATCCACAGCAGATGGCAAAGTTGGCGGCGTTGGTTAAGACGGAGTGCAACCCTCAGATTCTTGAGTGCGTAGGTGGAGAAATTAAAGCCACATACACCATCCATTTTCCGGAGAAGTATTTTGTGCAAACAGCTTATTTAAAGGTTACTCCTGTGTTGGTTTATGAAGGCGGACAAGTTGCTGGTCCGGATTTCTGGATGCAGGGAGAAAAGATTAGAGATAACTACAAGGCAATCCCTTACAAGACGGCCTCAACGGTTAGCAGAGATGTTGTCTTTGCCTACAAACCGGGTATGGAGAAGGCAACCCTCCAACTTGTAGCAACCGTTTACAATAATTCAAAATCAAAGAGTTATGAGTATCCTATTCCGTTCAAGATTGCAGAGGGAACAAACTGCACCTATATGCTTGCCAAGACAAACGGCACAGTTTACGAGATGGAAGATACTTACCAGAAGGAAGTTACAGAGGAGGTTGAGACAGAGATTCTCTATGACGTAAACAAGGCAGACGTAAAGAACACCCGCCTCAACTCAAAGGAGATTAAAGCGTTTGAGGAGTTTATTAAGAAGGCTCAGAAAGATAAGAGCAAGACTGTAAACAGCAGTAAGATAATTGGATACGCTTCTCCGGAAGGTCCTCAGGACAAGAACAACACACTCTCAAACCAGAGAGCAAAGTCTGCAAAGACCGCATACGACAAGACAATATCCAAGAAGGCGAATCTTGATGTTCCTGTAACCATTGAGGAGAAGGGAGAAGACTGGGAGGGATTCCAGAAGATTGTAAAGGCTTCCAATATTGAGGATAAAGACCTCATTCTCAGGGTTCTCTCAATGTACTCAGATCCTGTTATCCGTGAGAGGGAAATCAGAAACATGTCTCAGGTATTCCAGACTCTCTCAACAAAAGTTCTTCCTCAGCTCAGAAGAAGCCGCATTGTAACAAGCGTTACCAAGAAGAACTTTACAGATGAGGAGATTGCTCAAATGCTCTCAAATTCAGACGAGAACCTTACAGAGGAGGCAATGGTTTACTATGCAGCAAAGGTTGCAAAGGACAATGATGAGAAGATTGCCGTTCTGAAGAAGGCTGCGGAGAGATTTGGAACCACACGTGCACTCAATAATCTTGCTGCCGCATATCTGACTGCAGGCCAAACAGATAAGGCTGCCGAGGCTCTCTCAAAGATTAAGGAGGAGAGCGCTGGTTATTACAACAACATGGGTGTTGTTCAGATGCAGAAGGGTGAGTATGACAAGGCTGCAGAGTATTTCTATATGGCAAAGGGTGAGAATGACGAACTCATTGAGCAGGCTAAGGAAAACATTGGCGCACTGCTTATTATGGACGGTGACTACAACGGCGCTCTTGAGTCTTTGAATGAGAGCAAGGGGTTCAACCACGCTCTTGCACTTGTTCTGACGGGCAAACTGGACCAGGCAAAATCACTCCTTACCAATGCAGATGATCCTGACGAGTCTTACCTCAGAGCAATCATTGCAGCACGCAAGGGTGAGGCGGGCAACTGTGAGAGAGAACTTGCAAAGGCTTATGAGAACGGCAAGTACGAGGCCCGCGCAGACAATGATATAGAGTTTGCAGCATTACAGTAAGATGCATGATCCATACAGAAACAGATTGATACTTTTTTCCAATACGTTTCCGTATGGGACAGGTGAAACATTCCTTGCAGAGGAGATTCCCCATCTGGCAAAGGAGTTTACAGAGATAGTAATCTATCCTCTTTATGAGGAGTTGGGAACGGTTAGAGAAGTGCCCTCAAACGCAAGGTTGTGCAGGGCGCTTCTCCCTTTTAACCATAAAGACAAACTGGGCTTTTTAACAAAGGGAATCTTTAATACCGCACCTTTCTTCTTTGCTTTTAAGGAGTTCTTCTCCAGAACTTTATGTGGGCGTGATATAAAGCTTGAAAGGGGAAAGAAAAAGGCGGGTCTCTTTAAACGTCTTAGAATATTCTTCAACTATTTTCTTATGCTCAGAACAATGCTGGGAGAGAGAAAGCAGATGGAGAGAATTTTAAGCGAGTGCGCATTTGCAGACAAGATCTATTTCTACTGGGGAGACAAATCTGCAATGATGATTCCTTTCCTTAAAAAGAGACTTGCTCCTATGGTTGAAACACTTCCTAAGTTCTGTGTAAGATTCCACGGCTCAGATCTTTACGAGGGTGCAAAAGGTTATCTTCCTTTCAGAAATGAGATCTTTGCAGAGACAGATTTTGCAATAACGGTCTCCAACAACGGAGCCTCTTACATTAAGAAAAATTACAACCCCGCACC
Organism: uncultured Bacteroidales bacterium; assembly: GCA_946187365.1. Lineage (GTDB taxonomy): Bacteria > Bacteroidota > Bacteroidia > Bacteroidales > UBA932 > Egerieousia. Next base: position 3,929 of record CAMHRD010000020.1, on the reverse strand, counting down.
AAAACTTATTGAGACCTGGCACCTGGGAAGTGCGCATCACAGCCGTGAGTGTACTAACCTTTCAAAAGAGAGTTCTCCCTCCAACATCTTTAACATTGTTAGCTGCTCCAATGTAATAGAACTCAAGCGCGTTAATCTGATACTCAGCGCATTAAAACTGCTTGTAAAAGATGGAGATGCGTTGGACGTTTTGAAAGATGCAGGATATGATTCTCTTAGTTGGACCCATTTTGGAGGAGGAGTTTTATTTGAGAGTTTAAAGAAAGAGGTAAATGAGTTTTTGCTCTCACTTTCACAAGGCTCTGATTTCAATGTAAATATAGAACTCAAAGGAGTTACTCCGCATAAAGAGGTTTTAGAGTTCTATCAAAACAGGGGGGCAGATCTCTTTATTCTTGTTAGCAGAAGTGAAGGAGTTCCGGTATCAATAATGGAGGCTTTCTCCTACGGAATTCCTGTAATTGCAACCAACGTAGGAGGAGTGAGCGAACTCTTCAGAAACTGTCCGCTGGGTTATCTTGTAGATTCATCTATAACCGCACAAGGGCTTGAAGCTCAGATTGTAGAGTTTATAAAACTCCCCGCTGAAATTAAGAAGCAGATGAGAGATAATGCATTTGAAAATTGGGCGGAGAATTGGGATGCAAAGAAGAATTACTCCGCGTTTGCTCAGGATTTGGCGGCTCTATAACTCTGCCCCCACCAAAGGAATTGTACGGAGTCTCAGACGGCAGGCTTCACTCTCATCAGAATTTTCCGGAAGATCCTGCATTATCTTAAAGAGATAATCTGCATGGTTTGAGGTTCCGTAAATTTTAATTGGAATTTCCGGACGTCCCTCTGCAATGAAGGCTATATCCAACCTCTTGATATTATTCTTTTTATGCCAGGAGAGAGGGAAGATATCCAGCACGTGGTCTACATAACGCATGCTGTTTATATGGCCGTTGAAATCTACATCTCCAAAGTAGGTGTTGTCTATTCTGAAGAGTGCCGGCTCTTCCAACTGAATCTTTGCAGGGCGGTCTATTGGGACGTTCAGATACTCCTCATCTTCCGGAGAGAGAACAAAGGTTGTGATTAGTCCGTTCTGAATCTCCATCAGATCTACAGGGTGGCGGGTGGTGGTGTCTATCATTGCCCAAACGCTTCTGCCCCAGCCAAGTACTTCACCCTCCTTTGAAAGGGCGCGGAAGTTTCTGCTTGTAAAGAGCGGATGAACTTTGTCTATCCAGGTCTCAATGGTTATCTCCTCATGGCGTGAAGGAATCCTCGCCATCTCAACGGCCAGACGGGAGAGAACCCAGGTCTTTCCCATCTCGTTCAGATAGATTGTTCCAAAGCCGCGCTCCGTGGAGTGATAATCTGCCGCAGAAAGCATAATGTTCACAAGAGAACTGAAACGCAGCATCTTGCGAACATTACACTGATATTGCTCTACTCTGAAAAGGTATCTTCCTATCTTTGGCAACTGGTTCATCAGACGGTCATTATCTCCTTCTCTTTTGCAGCAACCATCTCGTCTACTTTCTTTACAAAAGAGTCTGTCTTCTTCTGAATCTCTACCTCTGCATCTTTGCAGACATCCTCCTCAAGACCATCCTTCTTGAACTTCTTGTGAGCCTCAACAACATCTCTTCTGGCGTTGCGGATACTCATCTTTGCACCCTCTCCTGCAGCGCGTGCCTGCTTACAGAGCTCCTTACGTCTCTCCTCTGTCAAAGGCGGGATGTTGATTCTGATGTTCTCACCGTTGTTGATAGGGGTGAAGCCCAGGTTGGCATCCATAATAGCCTTAACAATAGCGGCTACCATCTTCTTCTCCCAAGGCTGAACAATCATGCTCTTAGGATCAGGTACGGATACTGAAGCAACCTTTGGAACAGGGGTAGGTGAACCGTAGTAGTCTACCATTACGCTGTTCAAAACTGCCGGATTTGCCTTGCCGGCGCGGAAGGTCTTAAGTTCTTCCTCAAGGTGTTCAATGGCGTTTTCCATTTTGGAAACACCCTGAGCAATGTTCTCTTTAGAATCTTTAATTTCCATATAACTGTTTTTTAACTATTCATTATTGCTTACAACCGTTCCAACATTCTCTCCTGCAAGGAGTTTGGTAAGGTTAGAAGGGTCTGTCATATCAAATACTATGATTGGCATATTGTTGTCTTTGCAGAGAGCAAACGCGGTCTGGTCCATAACCTTGAGATTGTCTGCCAGCGCTTTTGTAAAACTCAGGCGCTCATATCTCTTTGCGTTAGGGTTCTTCTTAGGGTCACTGTCATAAACTCCGTCTACCTTGGTTCCCTTCAAAAGAGCGTCCGCTCCAATCTCGCAGGCACGCAGGCTTGCTGCAGAATCTGTAGTAAAGAATGGGTTTCCGGTTCCTCCTGCAATTATTGCTACTCCGCCGCCGTTAAGCACCTCCATAGCCTTCTCTTTTGCATAGTATCTTGCCACAGGCTCCATCGGGAGGGAGGTAAAGACTTCCGCCTTAACGCCGCAATCCTTAAGGAATGAGGAGAGGGCCATGCTGTTGATTACGGTTGCAAGCATTCCCATCTGGTCTCCCTTTACGCGGTCATAGCCGGCATCCACTCCGCTCAGACCGCGGAAGATGTTTCCGCCGCCCACTACGATTGCCACCTGAACACCCTTCTTAACCGCCTTTGCAATCTCTTTGGAGTAAGATTTAATAACGTCCGCGTTCAGACCTATTCCGTCCGCTCCGCCCATTGCCTCACCGCTGAGCTTGAGCAATACTCTCTTTAATTCCATCTTTTAATTGTTTAATTGAGCAACGAAATTAGCCAATTATTGTAAAAATTGCAACTAAATGGTATCTTTGCTAATCGAAATTAAAAACAGATATCTATATGGCAAACATATTTACTACATCTATTGGCAAGAAGGTGATAATGAGCCTTAGCGGATTCTTCCTAATTCTCTTTATCACTTTGCATGCAGTTTTGAACGGTGCCTATCTTCTGGACAGTACCGGTGAGGCCTTTGACGCAGTCTGCGAGTTTATGGCTCTTCCGGTTGTTACCGTAATGGTACCGGTGCTCGCACTGGGATTTATTATCCACATCATCTACGCCTTTGTTCTTTACATTCAAGATTATAAGGCTCGTGGAAAAGAGAGATACGCCGTTTCCAACAAGACCAAGGCAGACGGATGGGCTTCCAAGAATATGGTAATCCTGGGCCTTCTGGTTCTCATTGGAATAGCTCTTCACCTCACAGATTTCTGGGCAAAGATGCAGCTCCAGGATTTCATTGGCGGAGAGGTTTCAACAGGTTCTGCAGCAATGGCGGCTACATTCAGAGGACGCTACTGTGTTTATGCTATGTACATTGTATGGTTTGTCTGCCTCTGGCTTCACCTTAACCACGGCTTCTGGAGTGCATTCCAGTCTATGGGTTGGAACAATCAGAAGTGGATTAACAGATTGAGAGTTATAGGTTATATCTACTCAACAATTGTTATCCTTCTCTTTGTTGCAGTTGCTACAAAGGCCACATTTATTGGCTAAAAGTCAGACGAATAGATCTCTAATTATACCGTCCGAGATAAAGAATTTCCCGGGCGGTATTTTTATATTATCTCCCTCTCTCAAAAGCAGTCCGGCGGAGAGATAACGGTTAAAAACATCCTGTGATTCTTCATAGAAGAGAGGAGCGCTGCTGCAACTCTTAAGAAGTTTTTCAATGGCCACTCCCTCACTTTTTCTAAGCCCCAGCATAAGTGTTTCATTGTAAACATCACTCTCTGTAAGAGTCTCACCCTGACGGATTTCAAAGAGATCCTTGCGGCAGTAATCCTCCACGGAGTTAAAGTTCCATTCCCTTTTTCTCCCGATGAATGAATGGGCACCCGGCCCCAACCCCAGGTATGGAACCCTCTCCCAGTAACCGCTGTTGTGGCAGGA
>CAMHRD010000019.1 GCA_946187365.1 uncultured Bacteroidales bacterium | reverse complement strand
TCCAAAAAGCGGCCCAGCTGCGCCTTAATGCACTCCACGTTGTGACGCAAGGTCTCCTCATCCAGCAGATTTCTCTCTGAGGATTTCATTGAAGGGTCTCCAATCATACCCGTAGCGCCGCCTACAAGGGCAAACGGCTTGTGTCCGCACTTCTGGAAGTGTTTAAGTATCATTACGCTTACCAGGTGTCCAATATGCAGGGAATCTGCCGTAGGGTCTATTCCCACGTATGCGGCCTGAGGGCCTTCCATCAATTTCTCTTCAGTTCCGGGCATAATGTCCTGGATCATTCCTCTCCATCTGAGTTCTTCTACAAAATTCTTCATCAAATGATATTTTTCTGTTAACGGGGCAAAAGTAGGAAAAATCGCTATCTTTGGAAATAGTTGTAATGAAAGAGCTTTAAGTATGGTATCTAAAAAATTTCTCTTTGCCCTTGCGGCATCTCTTCTTTTGATGGTTTCCGTTAACGGTTACAGCCAGGAAGATTCTTTGCGTTATCAGGCAGGCCCTCAGTTTGCCGCCTCCAATCCGGATTCTTTGGTTGTGGATGACATTCTGTGGATTAACCGCTATGTTCTGCCGGACCAGACCTGGGGCAGAATAACGAATATTGAGAGACTTAGGGTTTCACCGGCCCTTACCTCAGTGATTAAGAGCAAGTACCGTTTTTTCATAACTCAGCCAATAGACCATAACCATCCGGAACTTGGAACCTTTAAACAGAGAGTTGTTGTTGCCTTTAACAACTTTAAAGGGCCAAATGTTTTAATAACGGAGGGATACGGTGCGGCATCCGGTTCTAATCCAAGATATGGAGAGGAGATAGCATTCCTTCTGGGCGGTAATATCATTCAGGTAGAACACCGTTACTTTAACGAGAGCGTACCGTTTATGCAGGATGATTCTACCATCACCTGGGAAACCCTGAATTGGGACTATATGACCTCCGAACAGGAGGCTGCGGACCTCCATAACATCAGAAGGGCAATGGGCCGAATTTTGAACGGAAAATGGATTGCTACGGGCATAAGCAAGGGCGGACAGAACTGTATGACATATACAATGTTCTACCCTAAAGACGTGGCCGTTTCCGTCCCTTACGTTGGACCGGTTGCAAGAGCCGTGGAGGACGGACGTCATGAGCCGTTCCTGAGAGATTCCACCGGAACAAAAGAAGACCGTGAGATTCTCTTCAACTTCCAGATGGAGGTTCTCAAAAGAAGAGACGTAATGGAGAAGATGCTTGCAGAGTGGTCTGAGAAGAACAAGGTCACTTACAATATCTCCATTCCGGAAGTGCTGGACTACTGCGTGTTGGAGTTCCCGTTTGCCTTCTGGCAGTGGGGCAGAAAGACCGTAACCGTTCCAAAGACAGACGCTTCAGATGAAGATATCTTCAAGTTCTTTGTTATGGCTGTAGGACCGGATTACTTCCAGAGTTGGGATGACAGTTCACCGTTCTTTGTTCAGGCAGCCAAGGAGTTGGGATACTACGGCTATGACACAAAGCCGTTCAAAAAGTATATGAAGATTAAATCTTCAAAGGGCTATCTCAGAAAGATTTTCCTCCCCGGCGGACGCAAGTTCAAGTTTGACAAGAGTTTATACAACAACATCACAAACTTCATTGCCACAACGGATTCCAAGATGATGTTCATCTACGGCGAGTGGGATCCGTGGTCTTCCGTAAGGCCAAACAACCCGGGCCATGACAACATAAAATTCTTCATTGCTCCGGGCGGAAGCCACCGTGCAAGAATCTCCAATCTCCCACCTGAAATGAGAGACGAGGCCATAAAGACCCTTAAGGAGTGGCTGGAAATCAAATAGCGTTATCTGACATTTAAGAACAACAAAAAAGGGGTGGCTGAAAGAATCAGTCACCCCTAATTTGTGATGCGTGCCGCGCTGCCCTTACTTCAAGCGGTTAATGGTCTGCACCATCTCCGCTTTCAGCTTAGGGTCAAGCTCTTGCGCCTGCTCCTTGAGGATTTTGTTGAATCCGTCAATAATCTCCTGCTTGCGGTATGAGTAGATATACCAGCCAAGAGCCTCGGCCATATTGAGGCGGATTACCAGAGGGTTCTCCTTGTCTGCAAGCAGAGTCAGGAACTGTGGAATAGCCTCATGCATGTTGTAGTTACGGGTCATACGGATAGCTGAAACTCTGTCTGAAAGTTTCTCATTCTTATCCATAATCTCCTTAACCGTTGCCTCTCTTCTCTTGGTGTTCTTCTTAATCTCCTTTACCACATCTGCAACTACTTCATCGTTGTTGAGATAAGTCATTGAAGGCTTGGCTTTTTCCACTGCCTCAAGAAGCTCCTTATCTCTCATTGTGAAGAAGTCGTTAGATGAGTTATAGTGAACTCTCTTCTGCTCCGGGAAGTTGACATACTCGCTAATAAGAGCATCGCTCAGGCGAGGGTCACCGTTGCGCCCGATGAGTGAAGCAGCCATTCTTCTTACAACCTCGTAATTATCTTTTATCGCGATAGTTAAAGCCTCCACAAAGGCATCGTTATCACCACTGCGGCTAAGAAGTTTGAGGCACTCCATTCTTACCGTACCAAAGGTACTCTCCTTCATAGTCTGAAGAAGCTCTGCCGGTGTAATGGCTTTGAGTTCAACCAGTTTTCTAAGGGCAACGCTCTGTACCGGAGCATACTTGTCTAGGAGTTTGCTCTTCCAGTAAGAGACGTTGTTTGCATTGGCTGCAATCTCTCCGCGGAAGGTCTCTCCCTTGGAGTTGAAGTGGAATGTAGGGTCTCCTACAATGTGTCCTTCAAGCGTAGCAACCAGGCGGTTGTACTCACCAACTCTGGCGCCCAGAGAGATAATACCAACATCCTCATAAGTCCAGCGGTCTTGGAGCACGTTCACCGTATTACCCTGAATAGCAACGGTTCTGCCCTTTCCAAAGATGTAGTAGGCACCTATGCTTCCCGGACGGTGGAATGAGCCGTTGTAGCAGGCGTTGAACATTACAAAGTAAGGCTGAGTAGCAATAGGCTTAAGGTCTTCCAATGTGATAATGATCTCATTTTTCTCCTTTTTAGCCTTTGCCTGAGCCTCTTTCCTCTCCTCTGCAGTCATCTTCTGCTCCTTGTCCCAAGCCTCAAAGAACTTGTCCGTTACGTGGAAATCCCTCTTGAGAGTATCCTTGAGATTTTTCTCAAACTCTGCAAGTTCTGCCTCGGTAGCACCCGCCTTCTTACGCTTGTTGAGTTCCGCTTTAAGGATATCGTAAGGGCCTTTGTTCCAGCCCCATCCGTGGCGGTACTTCTCTGCATAATCCTGCGGAGTCTCCTTAGCCGGGAACTCGGAAATGTGCTGCTTGTCTATGGAGCCGTGCTCGTTGAAGAAGATGGCATCCACATCCGGACGCTGCAACTCGTCAAAGAGACGGTACTTCATATAATCCTCGTGACGGAAGTTGAGCTGCTTAAAGTTTCTGGAGCTGTTCTTAAGGAACGGGAAGTTCTCCTCAACGGTAATGCTCTCATCCATCCAGGTGATAAGACAGTCACTGTTATATCCGTGACCTGCAAAGGTTACTATATTATCCAGAACCTCAGGGTTTTCCTTAGCTGCTACAGCCTTCTCAAGGAAGCGTGCAATAGCCTCGTACTTATCTCCGCCAAGCATCTTAGGATACTTGATTCTGCCGGAGTAGTAAGTTGGGTTGAGGTGCTGAGCGCAGTCCGTCTTAAGGTTGTAGTAGAAGAAATCCGTATCTACCGTATCTCTTGCAATGAATTCAAACTCAAGGTTCAAATCATCATAGAAACGGTCAGAACCCACTGAAGACTCGTTCATTGGGAACTTCTCCTCATCCATCTTAAAGGCGGTGGTCATGTGCTGTGCGTTACGCACCATGGCAACAGGAATATCACCAATAAGCACAATACCTTCAAAGTTCTTAGACTTCTTGTAGAGCTTTTTGAGTTCTTCCCTTACCTGCATAGGGCTCTCCCAATCACCTGAAATAATGTAGGTTGAGAGCCCCTCCTTCTGGAGTGCATCTCTGTAGGCGTAAACCTGACTCTGCGTCTTGGAGAATGTTGTATTGTCAATTACAATGGCAAACGTATTCCCCTTCTTGGAGGTAGGTTTCTCAATCTTTATATTCTGCGCCAAAAGGCTGACGGTCAGAAATATAGAAACTGCAATCAAAAATATTCTTTTCATAACCCCCTCCTATTTTTTAGATGTGAGTCTTGTTAATGCACTCTCCAATGCAGGACGCATCTGCTCAGGAGTGTTTTTGTCTGCAAGAAGTTTTTTGCAAGAAGCAATGATCTCATCCTTCTTGTAAGAGAGTCTCCACCAAGCCAGTGACTCGGCCATAAGCGTTCTTACAAACTCGTCATCTGTAGGATCTTCCATCACCTTAATGCACTGCTCAAGGTTCTGGTGATACTGACGGTTACGCAAAAACTGAATGTATGAAACTCTGGTTCCGGACTTCTTGCCCTTGTTGGTTATGGCGCTTATTGAAGAGGCGCCAGGATTGTCCTCTACAAGCTTGAGCAGGAACTCTTTATCCTTAGCAGCATTGTAGTAACTCTTATCCTTAAAGTACTCCTCAATTGCAGCCTTTGCCTTCTCTACGTCAAAGCAGAGGAGTGAAGAGGTGCAGTTGAAGACAACTCTTGTAGCATGCACGTCATTAACGTAAGCATCTATCAGATAAGGCAGAAACTCCTCAGAACCAATGGCTCCCATTCTGGTAACCGCAATTCTTCTGATATACTCGTAACTGTCTGTAACGGCAAGTTTCAGAGCCTCCCGATAGTTAGCGTCATTCAACTTTTGCAGCAGATAAAGAGCATTGTACCTTACAACCGCATAAGGGGACTCCTTAAAGATTTCAAGCAGTTTATCCGAGATGCCAGGATAATCTCCCTCCACAAGCTTCATCATTGCAAAGTTCTGAACATCAGGATTTACCTCTGCTCCCTCTAGTGAGAGTCTGAACTCATCCTCCTGAACTCCCGCCCAGAAGTTGACATCATTGTTCAGCAGAAAATTATTGATCTCTTCACTCTCATCATAAGGAGTAAAGTGGAAGGTAGGATCTCCAATAACGTGGCTCTCCAAAATGTTGATATGCTGAGCCCAAAGGCCAACTCTTGCACCGTCTCTTAAAAGTCCCAAAAGGTCAAAAGCAGACTTGTCCTGCAGCACGTTCACGCTGTTTCCAAAGCCCACAACGCACTTACCGGAAGCCATAATAAACTTACCTGCAATGAAATCCGGGTTACGGAAATCACCGTTGTAGCAGGCGTCAAAAATGACCATTCTGGCATTAGGAGCAATATCGTTAATCTCCTCCAGAATAATACCGGTCTTAAGATCCAAAAGTGAATCCTCGGCAACCCTCTTAGGGTCCTTATAGTCTGAATACCAGGTAGAATCAAGGCCCCACTTCTCTGCGTTCTCCTGAGCACGCTTTATGTTTCTGCGGGCGTAAGTACGCATTACGTTACCAAGATACTCTTTAGGTTCTCTATCCTCCGGATAACCTGCAAGATACATTCTGAAGTAATCTCCGTGCTCGTGGAAAATCATCAAATCTCCATCCTCTCTTCTGAGCTCCTTAATCACATACGGCTTCATATAGTCCGCCATGCTGTAACGGATGTAGCGGGCATTGCCGTTGTTCTTAAACTCCGTTCCAAACTGCTCGTTAGCAATCTGTTGCTCCGCTCTCCAGGCGGTGATTGAGTTGGAGTATGAACCGTGTCCGGTGTAGGAGATGAACTTGTCAAACTTGTTCTTCTCCTTGTGAGCGGCAACCGCCTTTTTCAGATATGCAGATATCTGAGCGTACGGATCACCGTTGCTCTCCTGAGCCGGAATTCTTGCGGTGTAAATGTCACACTCAATGTAAGGTTTGGATTTTGGAGAGAGGTTGTAGAAGTGTTTCAGCCCCTTTGTGGAGTCTTTGATTTTCTCAAAGGTCAGATCAAAATCGTCATAGAATCTGTCTGACGGAACTGCCACGGTCTCAAGAGGGTAGTGCCTTTCGTCCATCTTGTAGGCGGAGGTCATGAACTGAGCCTTCATCACCATCGCGATAGGTACATCACCAATAAAGACGGCACCCTCCAGATTCTTCTCACTGTGGAGTTTTTGCAGCACTCCCTTCACCTGCTCCGGAGATTCCCAATCTGCCCATACCACAAAAACAGGAAGGCCCTCGCTCTCTATAACGCTCTTGTATTCTGCAATCTCGGCGGCACAGTTTGCTTTGGTCTTACTGTCTGTAATAACGGCAAATGAACTCTTACCGGAAACCGCCGGCTGCTCAAATTGCTGAGCAGCCAGGGTTACGGGAAGAGTCATAAGCAAGAGCAAGAATATGCTCTTGATATAGCTAAATCTCATTATTTCAAAATACTACAATGTTTCTAACTAGAAGGTGATACCCACCTTGAAGGAGACAACATCTCTTCTCTTGAAGAAACGGTATGTGTCAGATATCTCTTTGATCTCCATAGGGAAATCCTTCACACCTCTGATATCCTCAACGGTCTCAGGACGAATGTGCTGGTAACCAATTGAGCAGAAGAGAGATGAAAGGCTCTTTATGCCCTTGAAAGTGTAAGAGATATTGAATCCCAACTGGGAGAAGTCTGAACACATGTACATGAAGTCTACCAGAGCAAACTCCGTAAATGCTTTATTTCCAAGTTTTACACCGTTGTAGTCAAAAGTTCCCTTCTTGTTCTTGCTGTAACCGATGTTAGCGTCAACAGTAATAGCGTTATCATCGTTCACCTCAAAGTTGAAGGAACCGTTTGCGCTCATAGCCAAAGTGTTAACCTTGCGTGAAGAGGCAGGTACATAGTACTCAAAACCATCGCGAGTATAAGAGGCCTCAACACCTACTTTCCAGGTGTAAGCGTCTTTACCGTCGCTCTTTAAGTAGTCAATGTTAACCTTCTCAACCTTGGTTGTAAACTTAGAACGCTCAAACTCAGCATCTGTGATATATGACTGAACCTCGTAGGTGTTGTCATACGTCTGGAAGTACTCAATTCCGCGGTAATCCTTGTTGGAGTGTTTGAACTTTACAAAGAAGCGGTCATCCTGAGTTGCATTGTACTGAGCTGCCAAAGTAGCAGACCAGGTCTTATGCTTAACGGTACCTGACATCTGAGGTTTGGTGTAGTTGCAGAGAACGTCCTCTACTCTGTAGAGATACTCGCCGTCTGCCAGCAACTTGAACTTGTCAGATACAAAGCTGTAAGAAGCGCTTCCGCCAAGAGCGTTAGCATTGTAGTTACGAAGCTTGTTAATGCCTCCGAATGAAGCAATTAAACCGTCATTGAAGAAGCCCGGAGCAACCATCTCCCAACCGTTCTGGTCTCTGAGGTGGTTGATATCCTCTGCAGAACCATCCTCTCTGTAAGATGTGTAGTGGAAGGTAGCACCAATGCTATTCTTTCCGTTAATCTTAAAGAGGAGGGCTGGCATTACGTTGAGGTTGGAAACTCTTGTAAGAGGACGAGGGTCCATCTGCTTTGCTGCAATTGCTGCCTCATAGTAACCTGTCAGACCAACAATCAAGCGGCCGCGGAAAAGAGGTGCGCCAACCTTGAATCCCATGTTGTAATCCTGATTCTTCCACTTGCTCACATTCTCGTCTGCTACAAAGAATGGCATGTCTCTGAGAGGATTAGCAAGGGTTGCGTTCCAGCAGGCACCCTTAATGTCTTCTCTTGTGTAAGTGAAATCTCCCCAAAGGAACATTCCGCCTACGTTCTTGTAAATACCACCACCGTCTGTATGGAACTTAATGGTATTAATCTTGTTACCAATCTGAACCGGTTTGAAGTCTCCCTTGGTATAATCATATCCAAAGAATGCATTTGCCATCTGAACAGGTGCATCCACCATACCGCCGGCAGCATTCTCCGTATTAGACAACCAGATGTTCTCCAATGCAGCTCTGTCTATAGCTGCCTTAGTACCACCGTTTTGTGCAGAAGCGTAAGCAAACACAAACAGAAGTGGCAACACTATTGCTGCTTTCTTAAATATCTTGTTCATAATACTCATCATTTAACAGTTGATAATGACGGACTCCAAGATGGAACCAGCTCACCGTTTCTGCGGAGAGTAGGGTGGTCATTAACCTGGAAGTCTTCCGTTGAATTGTTGGTATCCTGATAGATAGGAGTGCCGTTGGCATTTCTTCCTATTACCTTTCTGGATACTGTCTTACCGCAATATGTTGCCTCTACAGAAGTACCGCCTGCATCTACGAATCCAGGGATACGTTTCATGTGGAGTGAGTTCATATTTGTCAGAAGCTCAACACCGTCCCAAACCCAGTCTGCCGGAATCTTAGCATACTTAGGGGTCTTGTTAACCTCGCTCTGATAGTGAGCCGGATCCTTGTAGTAATTCTCGTCTACAACGGTTCCTGCAGGAGCCTTGAAGACGCAGAATGCTGCACCGAATACGGAAGTCAGCCACTGCATGGAGTTCCAGGAGGTGTAGAATATGCAGTTCATGTTAGGAACATCCGGGTTGTAACGAGATGCGTTTCCTGTCCAGGTCTGCCACTCACTCTTGGAGTTATCGTATGAGTTAGGGTTGTTAACCGTGTGATCTCTAGGCTCCTGAGATACAACAATGCTCTCTCCAGGTGCCAGAGGATAATCTGTACCGCTGCCAGGGAACTGCCATACCATCATACTGTAAACATAGTTTCCGTCTCCGTCTGAATCTGGCCAGGTAGGAAGGTTTGCAGTAGCAATGTTAGGGTGAAGCTGTGCAAAGCATACGCCGTCCAGATAGAGAGTCTCACTGCCGTTATTATAGAACTGGTAGGTCTGATCTCTGAAGTAGTAACTTGCAACGCCGCAGTAGTAAATCTCGCTTATACAGAGAGCTCCAACCTTTGCAGGACGAACAACCAGAGTAAGATCTTCTCTGGATGCGGCCTCCTCCGGAGTTACTGTCTTATAGAGAGATACAGCCGGCTTGTTGCCGTTGATAAAGTACTTGAAACCTTCATGGGTTGCTGTACCGGATACGCCTATTGAGTAAACGCCCGGCTCTACGTCTGTAGTTGCAACGCTGTTGGAGTTTGTGGTTGTGGTGAAAACCTGTCCGGTCTTTACGTTTGTAAAGGTAACGGTAACACCCTGCGTATTGAAGTTAGGATCTGGAGTTACAGAACCGCCCTTAGGGATGAAACCTGTTGCAGCGCAAACCTTAAAGGATACTGAGATAGGTTCTATCTTTTCAACATCCTTTACATCCTTCATCATATCTATGCAGGATGAGGCGAGGAATGATACAAACACCACAGAAATCAATAATGCATATATCTTTTTCATAATAGCCTTCATCTTAATAGTTATTTAATCTTAGCCGTAAGCTGCAATCCAAAGAAGAATACGTTGGAGTTGCGCCTTTCCTTGCTTCCAGGACTCTTCTTCAGAGACTGGAGCGGTGTAGACCTAAACATATTGTTTGCAAAGAATGAAACGTCAAATGCCTTGAACTGCTTAGTAACGTTTACGTTAATGCAAAGTACAGGATTGTAAGAAGGCTCTCTTTCTCTACGGTTCTTGGCAACTGCACCGTTGGTTTCGTTGCGGAGAATAGGAAGCCACTTGTTGTAATCTGCATTCTTAGGATTTGCCCACTCTGGGTTGAAGTCATGAACCTGTCCGTCTGCAATTGAGAGATACTTCTGAGGAATGGTATCACAAGCAGCGTAGGTTGTCCAGTTCTTCTCTCTCCAGTTAACGTTAGCAGTAACAGAGATTACGAATCCAATCTTTGGAATATTGTGAGTAACAATGAGATTGGTGATGAGGTTCTGTGAACGGCTTACACCGGAAGAACCCTTAGACTCGTAGATACCGTAGTTAGCCTCTTCACTGCCGTTCTTGTTGTAGAATACCCAACCGTTGTTCCATCCCTTGTAGTCATAGAACTCACCGTTAACAATGAATGATGTACGGATTGCGTTGATTCTTCCAAAGTCAACTACAAACTCAATACCCTTCTGCTCGTATGAGCGGTTGTTGTGAGGAGTTGTGTAGAGCAGGAATACCTTTCCGCTTTCGCTCAAATGGAGAGCAGGAAGAGTACTGCCGTCTGCAGGATAAGTCTCTGCAGTGTATCTGTTCCAATTTACATAACCATAGTCATTCAGACCGCGTGAGAAGGTGTATCCGCTGTGTGTCCAGTCTTTGTAACCGGTAACAGCAACCTTAA
>CAMHRD010000018.1 GCA_946187365.1 uncultured Bacteroidales bacterium | reverse complement strand
GCGTTCCACGAAGACAGGTTTCATGGTTCTGGGGTCAAGTCCGGTATAGTACATAACGGAACTTCTGGTCATAGGAGTTGGAGTGAAGCTCTGAACCTGCCCCGTATATACCCTCTTGAGGTCCGGATTGAGAGAAAGGGCCTTCATATCAGCCAGACGGCAGCCCGGATGCGAGGAGATGAAATATGGCACAATCTGCTGATTCTTATTGTTTTTACGGGTGATTTTCTCAAACTCCCTCTTCATTGAGTGGAACAGGGAGAATGAAGGCTTGTTCATAAGGTTAAGAATGCGCTCCTCAGTATGCTCCGGAGCAACCTTGAAGTGGCCGCTTATATGGTTGGAAATGAGCTCTGTAAAATACTCTTTTGCACTGCCGTCCAGAAAACCGTTCTCATCTACCAGAAGGTCATATCTTACGCCGCTCCCCACAAAGGCATGCTTTACCCCGGGAACTTTATCTATCTCCCTGTAGAGTTCCGTAAGCTCTCTGTGTGAGTGATTTAAGTTGTTGCAGAGGTTTGGGAAGAGGCAGCTCTTTCTCCTGCACTTTGAGCAGAGCTCACGGTTTTTGCCCCCCATCCTGTACATATTGGCAGATGGAGCCCCCACGTCACTGATGGTACCGGAGAAGCCCGGAGTTCTCTTAAGTCTCTCAACCTCACGCAGTATGGAGGCCTTGCTGCGGCTCTGGATGAACTTCCCCTGGTGAGCTGCAATTGTGCAGAAAGAGCACCCTCCAAAGCATCCGCGGTGGATGGTTATGGAGTTTTTTATCATCTCGTAAGCCGGAATGGTCTTCCCCTTATACCTTGGATGAGGAAGCATGGTGTAAGGAAGATCATAAACGGAGTCCAGCTCCTCCTGGGTAAGCGGCGCAAACGGCTCGTTCACATATACGTAGCCCTCAGCGGTAGGCTCCACTATCCTCTTGGCATTAAGCAGGTTGGCCTGCAGTTCAATCTGGTTGAAGTTCTCAATGAAGGCCTTTTTGTCTCTGCTGCACTTTTCAAAGGAGTTTAGCATTACGGTGTTATCATCCTCCACGGGAGCCTCCGTTGAGAAGTATGCCGTCTGCTTAAGCTCTCTCTTTGTAAGGGAATCTCTATTGCCGTCCAAATATCTGGCAATCTGAATGGTACCCTTCTCACCCATACCGTAGGTAAGGTAATCCGCACCGCTGGAGAAAAGTATGGAAGGGAGCAGTTTATCCTGCCAGTAATCGTAGTGGGTAAGACGCCTTAAAGAGGCCTCAACACCCCCTATCACCACGGGAACATCGGGAAAGAGTTCCTTAAGAATACGGGTGTAGGTGTTTACGGCGTAATCCGGTCTGAATGAGGAGACTCCCCCCGGGGTGTAGGCGTCATCGCTTCTAAGTCTTTTAAATGAGGTGTAATGGTTTACCATTGAGTCCATTGCACCTGCTGAGACTCCAAAGAAAAGGCGCGGACGCCCCATCTTTTTAAAATCTCTCAAATCATCCCTCCAGTTTGGCTGAGGCACCACGGCCACCCTATAGCCCTCTTTCTCAAGGACTCTGGCTATGACTGCGGTACCGAATGAGGGATGGTCTACGTATGCGTCTCCGGAGAAAAGAACCACATCCACCTCGTCCCAACCGAGGCGCTTTAACTCGTCTTTGGTTGTTGGAAGAACAGACATCTACATTCTTTCAGGAAGTTGGATTCCAAGGATATCCATTCCCTTCACCAGAACCTTTGCAACGGTTGAGGCTATTGCAAGACGCTGACTGCGAGTCTCTTCATTCTCCTCCTTAAGTATAGTCACATCGTGATAATACTGGTTGAACTCCTTTGCCAGGTCATAGCAGTAGTTAGCTATAAGCGCAGGAGATTTGGCATCTCCGGCCTCCTTAACCTTTGAAGGGAAGGTATTTAGAATCTTAATAACCTCAATCTCTTTAGCCAGAAGCGGAGCGGCCGTTACTCTGCACTCAAAATTCTGCTCCTTAGCCTTTCTTAAGATAGACTTGATTCTGGCGTGTGTGTACTGAATGAAAGGACCCGTATTTCCGTTGAAATCAATAGATTCCTTAGGGTTGAAGAGCATCTTCTTACGCGGGTCGACCTTAATGATGAAGTACTTGAGAGCGCCCAGTCCAAGCATCTCAAAGAGAGCGCTCTGCTCCTTCTCATCCATATCCGAGAGTTTGCCCAGTTCCAAAGAGGTCTCCTTTGCGGTCTCGTACATAGTCTGGAGCAGGTCATCTGCATCCACAACCGTACCCTCTCTGGATTTCATTTTGCCCTCCGGGAGCTCCACCATTCCGTAAGACATGTGGTAGATGGAGTTAGCCCACTCAAATCCAAGTTTTGAGAGTATGAGCTTCAGAACCTGGAAGTGGTAATTCTGCTCATCTCCAACTACATAGACCATCTGGTCAAAGTGGTATTTATTGAATCTCTCCTGAGCGGTTCCAATATCCTGAGTCATATAGACTGATGTTCCGTCACTTCTTAAGAGGAGTTTCTGATCCAGACCGTCCTTTGAGAGGTCACACCATACGGAACCGTCCGGATGTTTCTCAAATACGCCCTTATCCAGCCCCTCCAGCACTGTCTTCTTTCCCAGTTTATAAGTATCTGATTCGTAGTAGATTATATCAAAGTTTACACCCAGTCTCTCATAGGTCTCGTCAAAGCCGGCATAAACCCAGCCGTTCATCATCTTCCAAAGTGAAACTATCTCCTTATCTCCTGCCTCCCATTTGCGGAGCATGTTCTGCGCCTCAATCTGAACCGGTGCGCTCTTTTCCGCCTCCTTTACTCTCTCCTTCTCTTTCTCAGGGTCTTCCAGAGGAGTTTCCTTTGCTGCAATCTCCTTAGCCTGAGCCTTTAAGATATCGTTGAACTTAACATAGTAATCTCCCACAAAGTGATCCCCCTTCTTGCCCACAGACTCCGGAGTTGCTCCGCCAGCAGTCATAAGCCAGGCCAGCATAGATTTGCAGATATGGATACCGCGGTCATTTACTATGTTGGTTTTAACCACCTTATGACCGTTTGCCTCCATAAGTTTGGAGATGCTCCAGCCCAGAAGTATGTTCCTTATGTGGCCCAGGTGAAGCGGTTTGTTGGTATTGGGAGAAGAGAACTCCACCATAACAGTCTTTCCGCTCTGAGGCAGCTGACCGTAATCCTCTGATTCATAAATGCTCTTAAAGGTCTCATTCCAGAAGGCCTGGGAGAGTTTTATGTTCAGAAATCCCTTAACCACGTTAAAGGACTCCACCATTGGGCAGTTGCTCTTAAGGTACTCACCTATCTGATTTGCAGTCTGCTCCGGAGAGACGTGGCTAATCTTAAGGAACGGGAAGGTTACTACGGTAACGTCTCCCTCAAACTCCTTACGGGTTGGCTGAGGCTGAATGAGTTTTGTCTCTATCTCTGAGTTATACAAACTTTTGATTGCCTGGGCAACCAACGGAATTATGTATGAATCGGGTGTCATTTCTTTTTCTTTTTGAAGTACTCTTTTGCCGCAGCCTTAACCTTAGGTGAGAGGGCAAGCAGCGTAAACATTGTGGCACAAGCCATTAGGAAGAATGCCAAGTCTATTACCGCAACTGCAAAACGGAGAGGAACTATTGCAAAGACTATAAGCATAGGCAGATAGAAGTAGTTGTAATAGTTGCCGTATTTTGCTCCAAAGAGGAAACTTGTGCACTTTGTTCCGTAATATGAATATGAAAACATTGTGGAGAAGGCAAAGAAGAGAACCATCACCATTAGAAGGTAGCCTCCCAAAGTACCCTTGTAGATTGGGTAAGGCATTGAGGCTCCGAATGCGTTAATTGCTATCTCCAAGCCCTTTACGGCAGATGAGCCGTCCGGAATAACGTAATGGCCGGCAGCAACCGGGGTAAGTATTGCAAGGGCGGTGAGCGTACATACAAGACCTGAGTCCAACGCAGGTCCCAGCATAGCTACAAGTCCCTCTCTTACAGGCTCGTTGTTCTTTGAGGCACCGTGCATCATACTGGCGGTACCCACACCCGCCTCGTTCACCAAAGCAGCTCTTCTGGCGCCTATTGTTGCTATCATAAAGAAGGAGCCGATTGCACCGCCTGCACCCGCCTTAAAAGTGAAGGCGCCCTTAAATATTGACGCAAACACATCGGGGACAACGGAGATATTGGCAATAATGATATAGGCCACAATAATGAAATAGAGCCCTACCATAAGCGGCACAACCTTAGAGGCAATCCTTGCAATTCTCTGAATACCACCAAGTATCACCACAGATACAATAAGGCAGATTACCGTTCCTATTATGAATTTGAGCCCCAGTGTGGTCTGGATTCCGGCAGGAGCGGTAAAGGTGGTGATCACCGCCTCTGTAAGCTGGTTGGCCTGCATAATACAGAGAGTTCCAATAAGGCCGAATATGGAGAAAAAGATCGCCAGAGGCTTCCATTTCTTTCCTAAACCCTCCGTAATCATATACATAGGGCCGCCTTGAACCTCTCCCCTGTCATCCTTTCCCTTATACATTATGGCCAGCGTTCCCTCAAAGAATTTGGTGGCCATTCCAACTATTGCGCTCACCCACATCCAGAAAATTGCGCCCGGTCCGCCAAGCATAATGGCAATTGCAACTCCGGCAATGTTTCCCATTCCCACGGTTGCAGCAATGGCACTCATAAGTGCCTCAAATGAACTTATTTGGCCAGGTGAATCGTCCTTCTTTCTCAGTGAACTTATGGCACGTCCAAAGTGTCTGATCGGAACAAAGCCGGAGTAAATAAGAAAGAAGAGTCCGCCGCCTATAAGCAGCAGGAATTCAGGATAGTTACACAACGTATCCGTAAACTTCACAAAGCCGTCCGTAAAGGAAGTCATGGAGAGAAGATGTATCATACTTTATCCCAGATAGTTCTTTAAGTGCTTGCTGCGGCCTGAGTTACGCAGGCGGCGTATTGCTTTCTCCTTAATCTGGCGCACTCTCTCTCTGGTTAGGTTGAAGGTCTCTCCAATCTCCTCAAGAGTCTTCTCCTGGCATCCTATTCCAAAGAAGTACTTTATAATGTTCCTCTCCCTCTCAGTAAGGGTAGAGAGCGCACGCTCTATCTCTTTGTTAAGTGACTCGTTTACAAGGCCTTTATCTGCAGCCGGGGAGTCATTGTTAGGGAGCACGTCCAGCAGGGAGTTGTCTTCACCCTCAACAAACGGAGCGTCTATTGAGATGTGACGGCCAGAAACTCTCTGAGTATCTGCAACCTTCTCCTTTGAGGAGTCCAGCAGTTCTGCCAACTCGTCTGTAGAAGGAAGCCTCTCATGCTCCTGTTCAAACTTGTTTATGAGCTTGTTAATCTTGTTCAGAGCACCTACCTGGTTGAGCGGCAGACGAACAATTCTGCTCTGCTCTGCCAGGGCCTGCAGTATAGACTGACGGATCCACCACACTGCGTATGATATGAATTTGAAACCTCTGGTCTCATCAAACTTCTCCGCTGCCTTAATAAGACCAAGGTTTCCCTCATTGATCAAATCCGGCAGGGAAAGTCCCTGATTCTGATACTGTTTTGCCACAGAAACCACAAATCTCAGGTTTGCCTTTGTGAGCTTTTCCAAAGCCTCCTGGTCTCCCTTTTTGATTCTCTGTGCAAGTTCTACTTCATCTTCAATTGTAATTCTCTCTTCACGACCAATCTCCTGCAGGTACTTATCCAAGGAAGCACTCTCACGATTGGTAATTGATTTGGTAATCTTCAGCTGCCTCATCTACGTCTCTTTTTTAGGTTAAATTTATTTGTTGCATTTGTTTATACGAATATCTTCCCGCAACGGTTACAAAAACTCTTTTTTTTCGTTATATTTGCAAATAGTATAAAAAGACGAACGATTATGAAATTTACAGCAACCAGTACAGATTTTTTACAGGCCTTATTGTCTGTTTCCAAAGTAATCCCTCCTAAGGCAAGCCTACCAATTTTGGAGAACTTCCTTCTGGAGCTTGAGGGCAAAAGCCTGACTATCACAGGTTCAGACCAGGAGACAACACTCAAGACCATAATGGCAATAGAAGACGTAGGAGAGGAGGGAAGAATAGCCGTTCCTGCACTTCTGCTGACTAACTCCTTCAAAGAACTCCCTACCCAGCCGGTACAGTTCTCCACAAATGAGGAGAAAAACATACTTACAATCACCTGGGCCAGCGGTACTGCAAGCATCCCTTGCCTGCTTCCGGACGAGTACCCGGAACTCCCTGCCCTGGTAGATCCTAAGAGAATTGAGATGCCTGCAGGTGTTCTGGCAGATGCCTTTAACGGAACAATCTATGCAACCGCAGAGGAGCCTCTGAGACCGGTTATGAACGGTATCTTCTTTGATATCAATGAGAACTATACCACATTCGTAGCCTCCAACGCTCACAAACTCGTCTCTTTCAAGAGAACAGACGTTAAGGGAGTTAAGAGTTCGTTCGTTCTTCCTAAGAAGCCTGCCAACATCCTCAAGAACAACCTTGCAAGGCTTTCAGACGAGATAGTTTCCATAAGCTTTGACAAGAAGAACGCCTTCTTTAAGTTTGACCAGCAGCTTGTTGTCTGCCGTCTTATTGAGGGAACATATCCGGAGTACACAAAGGTTATTCCTAAGAACAACAACAATATCATAACAGTCTCAAGAACAGACATTCTCAACGCCACAAGACGAGTTGCAGTATGTGCCAACCAATCTACCGGCCAGATAGTATTTAAAGTAGCCGGCAGCCAGTTGGAGATTACCGCACAGGATCTGGACTTCTCAATGAGCGCAAAGGAGACCATCTCCTGCTCATACCAGGGTGAACCAATGAGAATTGCATTCAAGTCTCAGTTCCTTATTGAGATTCTGGCAAACCTTCCGTACGACCAGATCTGCATTAAGTTGGCTGAGCCTTCAAAGGCAGCCCTTATGCAGCCTGCAGAGCAGACCAGCAAGGAGGAGGAGATTTGCGCTCTGCTTATGCCAATGAGACTTTAACGCACTATGGAATTAAATCTTAAAAGACCGCTTGTGTTCTTTGATATAGAGAGCACAGGGTTAGATATTGCAACTGACAGAATAGTAGAGATTTCTGTGGTTAAACTCTACCCCGTAGACGGCAACCACCCGGCAGGTTCGTATGACGTTAAGACCAGGCGAATTAACCCGGAGATGCACATTCCGGAGGAGGCCAGCGCCGTTCATCACATTACAGATGAGGACGTTAAAGACTGCCCTACCTTTAAGCAGTACGCCAAGAGCCTGGCTAACTACCTGGAAGGGTGTGATATAGCCGGCTACAACTCCATCAACTTTGACATCCCCCTTCTGGCGGAGGAGTTTGAGCGTTGCGGCGTAAGTTTTGACTTCCGCAAAGCCCTCTTTGTAGATGTTCAGAACATATTCCACAAAATGGAGGAGAGAACCCTCTCCGCAGCCTACCGCTTCTACTGCAACAAGAATCTGGAAGACGCCCATACCGCTGAGGCAGACACAGTTGCAACAATGGAGGTGCTCAAGGCCCAACTGGACAGATACTCCACAGTTCTGGAGAATGACGTTAAAAAACTGGCCGAATTCTCCCACAAGAACAACAGGTTTGACCTCTCCGGAAAGATGGTACTCAACGCAGATGGCAAACCCATCTTCAACTTTGGAAAGCACAAGGGCAAGCTGGTTACGGAAGTGCTTGCTAAAGAGCCAAGTTACTATGATTGGATGATGCAGGGAAGTTTTACCGCAGATACCAAAAGAAACCTTACGGAGATTAAACTTCATCCGGAAAAGTACAGATAATGAATCTCTTCATCTTCCCATACCAGAGCGAGAACTTCTACACCTGCCCGGATACCGCTGTAAATCAGACCAATTCCTTTTGGGTCCCCGATGGTATTGATACCCTCAGAGCCATTCCGTTTGTCTATGTGAGAATTGGAAGGGCTGCCAAGTGCTCAAAGGCGGAATATGCCTTCCGTCACTACAGCGAATGCGGCTACGGAATCCACCTCACCTCATACGATGTAAACGAGGGCAACACACTGGACTCCAGTGTATTTATATCTCCGTCCACCCCTACCGAGGGAAGCGGAGATATAAATACACTGGAGTCCAGTGAATTTATATCTCCGTCCACCCCTACCGAGGGAAGCGGTCCGTACGAGGGATTTGAGGCCTTTGACTCTGCAATTGAGAGAGCCTCTCAGTATATGTCATTAAGAAGCGGAGATATCATTGCATTGGAACTGGAGGATTGCACAGCCTTTGAGATTCACCCTAACGGTGAAGAGACACTCTCTTATAAAGAGCTGAATATTAAGATTCTCTCTTAAATTCGTTTACTATAGACCTTGCAGCAAGAGCCGCCGTAGAGAAGGCTATCTGCAGGTTGTACCCTCCAGTATCTCCGTCCAAATCAATCACTTCACCTGCAAAGTAGAGCCCCTTCCGTAGTTTGGATTCCATTGTCTTTTGGGAGATTTCACTTAAGGAGACCCCTCCGTTTGTTACCACGCACCTTTCATAGCCTACGTAGGAGTCAATATCAAACTGCGTGTTTTTCAGAAGTTTAGGCAGTTCTTCCACAGCCCTGGAGTTGGGCTGCATAAGCAGAGATTTCTTATGAATTGTAAGGAACGGCTGAATCATCTGACGCGGCAGAAGTTTAGTGAGCAGATACTTAACGTTGTTGTTGCCGGTTGAGGATTCTCTCTTTATTCTCTCCCTTAGTTGAGACTCTGAGAGTGAAGGTTTTAAGTCCAGAATTAGGGAGACCTTCTGCCCCTGGGAGAGGGAGAGCACGGCCTTACGGCTTACTCTGAAGCCCAGAGCGCCCTCTATTCCGCCATCCGTAAAGTCCAGATCTCCAAACTCTTCCTGTGCCACGTTGCCGTTAACCAGAAGTGACAGCCCCACATTCTTCAGCTGCAGCCCGTATAATTGCCCGGCAAATTCCTTGTAATCTTTTGGAGTTAAGGCCGTTAGGGATGGGTACCTTGCTGTTACAGTATGGCCCAGGGCCTCGGCAAAAGCGTAACCGTCTCCGGTAGAGCCGGTTGAAGGGTATGAGAGCCCTCCCGTTGCAACCAGCACCATCCGGCTCTCAATAACACTCCCGTCTGAAAGAGCCAGCTTAAAGTTCTCTCCCTCAGCAGCGGAAACAACAGATACCTCAGTAGAAATCTCAACCGCACGGCATCTCTTTATGTAACGAACCAGAGTGTCTGTAACATCCTGAGCCTTCATGCTTTTAGGATATACCCTCTGTCCTCTCTCTACCGTCAGTTCCAACCCCAGCCTGCGGAAGAAATCCATAGTATCTGAGGAGGAGAAGTTGTAAAAGGCATTCTTAAAGAAGTTCTGGTTTGGGTGAACGTGAACGGAGAACTCATCCCACATACGGGCATTAGTAAGGTTGCAGCGCCCCTTGCCCGTTATCCCAATCTTTCTGCCCGGCCGCATCATCTTCTCAATCAGGAGGATAGAAGGCTTACAGGAGTTCCCCTCTTCAGAGAGAATAGAACTTATCTGAGCTGCCGCCATAAGACCTGCAGCCCCTCCGCCTATTATTACAAGATCTCTCCTTAAAGCCTCCATAAGCTACTTAATATGAATATAATAGTAAAGTTCCCCATCCCCTTCTAAAGGCATATCGGGATGGAAGATTTTAATCAGATCCGTCAGAATCACCTCCGGTTTTACCGCGCCGCTCTCCCAAAAATCGGAGCCGCCCTTAGGGGTCACCCTCTTTATGTTGTTGTAGAGTGCTCCGCTCTTAAAACAAGGGATATTCTTAAACATTGGGTTCTCCGCAGAGAGTTCAGCAGCCGTAGAAACGGAGTTCTGATTGAGCCACACATCTGCCTGAAGGGCAAGTGAATACATCTTCTCAAAACTCTCTCTGGCAGATGAACTCTCACCCTTTGCTGCACCCAGAAGAGTGCCGCCGGCATCGTTGATAAGTTTTGCAATGTAACTCTCCTCGCCAGGAAGGTACCACACATCCTTAAACGGAATGTTTATGAGCACCTTGCATCTCTCCTTACCCTCTATAAACTTCTTGCACTCAAGGGCTACGGAGTTGTAAGCTTTCTCTTTTGCGGCAAAGATGGAATCTGCCTCGGCCCTCTTTCCGGTAAGTGCCCCAAAGAGTTTCAGATACTCCAGACGGGCCATAGGAGAAGACTCCAGGTAATCATTGATAATGAGCACCTTCTGACCAAGACGGCGGAGTTTTTCTATGTAGGAGTTGTCTGAGCCCGCAATGCCGTAAGAGAGAATTACGTCACACCCCAATGAGATAATCTGCTCATAATCAGGAGCTGTCTCCGCACCAATATCTGCAATCTTCCTGACATATCCTCTTTCGCTTATCTTCTGTTTAT
>CAMHRD010000017.1 GCA_946187365.1 uncultured Bacteroidales bacterium | reverse complement strand
AAGGCAGTTGGATACTCTTAAGATGATGTATAAAAGGATGGTAATCAAAGCTTACCGCAACCGCGATTCCCGCAAGTGGTTTATGTACATCATTGCAAGCAACAATGTTGAGCAGGGTTACCGCCGCTGGAGTTATCTGAAAAATTACTCCAAGGCCCTCACCTCCGAGGCTAAAAAGATAAAGGAAGCAAGTACAGAGTTGGAGAAGGAAAAGAGCGAACTCTCCAAACTGCAGGCGGAAAACCGTAAGACTCAGCACACTAAAGAGGAGGAACTCAACAAGCTCAAGAAGGATCAGGAGAAAAACAAAAACCTGGAGAAGTCTCTTGCAAAGCAACAATCCAAATATACTCAGGAACTTAAGCAGAAGAAGGAACAGGCCGCACGTCTCAACAGAGAGATAGAGAAGATGATTGCGGAGGCGATTGCTGTGGAGAGAAAGAAGGCTGCAGGCTCGTCTAAGACAACTACCGGTAAAACAACCGTTTACAAAGAGACACCGGAGAGTGCCCGTTTGAGCGGCTCCTTTGAAAACAACCGCGGAAAACTTCCGTGGCCGGTTAAGCGCGGAGTCATTGTTGAGGGATTCGGAGAGCATCCACACCCTACCATCAAAGGTGTTAAGCTACCTTTCAACAACGGTGTAAACATCTCCGCTCCAACCGGTTGCAACGTATACTCAGTTTATGAGGGAGTGGTGAAGAAGGTGATTGTGATTCCGGGTTACAGCAACTGCGTGCTGGTTGAACATGGCAAATACTTTACATTCTACTGCAAACTTGGACGCGTGAATGTGAAAGCAGGTCAGAAGATTGCAACGGGCGCACTCATTGGAACGCTGGATACCAAACAAGAGAGTTCAGAGCTCCACTTTGAACTCTGGAACGGCACGCAAAAGCAAAACCCAGAACTCTGGCTCAAGCAGTAACGGTTACTTATTGAACAAACCGCCAAGCTCTGCCTGGATGGCGTCTATGATTGTACTTAAATCTTTAGGATTATTCTGGAAATCAAGCTTGTCTACGTCTATGATAAGAAGCTTGCCGTCTGAGTAGGTCTTGCTCCACTCCTCGTAAAGATCATTCAATCCTTTGAGATAATCCAAACGGATTCCCTCCTCGTAAGCCCTTCCTCTCTTTTGAATATTGGATACGAGGTGCTCAATTGAGGAGCGCAGATAAATCATCAG
This sequence comes from uncultured Bacteroidales bacterium, assembly GCA_946187365.1. Classification (GTDB taxonomy): domain Bacteria; phylum Bacteroidota; class Bacteroidia; order Bacteroidales; family UBA932; genus Egerieousia. The sequence continues at coordinate 9,238 of CAMHRD010000017.1, read as the reverse complement.
ATCAGGCGGTTGCACCAGTGAAATCATAAGTGAGAAGAGATCCTTGTAGTTCTCATAATCTCTGGTTGGCATAAGTCCCATGTTATGCAGATTAGGTGCAAATATGCAGGAATCCTCATAGATTGTACGGTCCTGAATTACATCTTCTTTGGAATTGCGGATATTCACAACCTCCTGGAATCTCTTGTTAAGGAAGTAAATCTGAAGGTTGAAAGACCAACGAGGCATGTCGTTATAAAAATCTTCCAGATAAGGGTTGTTCTCAACCGGTTCATACTTAGGGGTCCAACCCATATTCTTGGCCAAAAGAGAGGTCAGCGTAGTCTTTCCGCTGCCAATGTTGCCTGCAATTCCTATATGCATAACGTAAGATTTAAGTACTAGACAAATTTAATAAATAATTACCTTCTAAAAAAGCATTACCCTCAGATAAAATAGAGTACCTTTGGGGGGCAATGAGAGATAACCGGGATACACTTTTGCATAAGGGAAGGAGAAATCTTTTGGTTCAGCAACTTAGGGAGAGCGGACGCTTTGAAGAGAGGGTGCTGAAGGCCATTGGAGCCGTTCCCCGCCACCTCTTTGTGGAGGAGGGGCTGGAGGATTTTGCCTACAAAGACACCCCAGTTGCAATAGGAGCCGCTCAAACCATCTCACAGCCCTCCACCGTAGCCCTTGAGACCCAGCTGCTTAACTTCAAACCCGGAGACCGCATACTGGAAATTGGAACCGGCTGCGGCTACCAGAGCGCCGTACTCTTCTACCTGGGAGCGGAGGTTTTCTCCATTGAAAGGCAGGCAGAACTCTTCCCAATAGCCGTCTCCAACCTGGAGGCCGCCGGCTATCTCTTTTTAGATGAGGAACTTGCCGCCCAAACCCCAACCAACATAAACTCCGGAAAGTTCCATCTCTATCTGGGAGATGGTTATCTCGGACTCCCCTCAGAGGCCCCTTTTGACGGTATTGTTGTAACTTGCGGGGCTCCTCACATACCCCAGAAACTGCTGGAGCAGCTTAAGGTGGGTGCCCGTCTGGTAATTCCGGTAGATGTGGAAAACGGAGCGCAGGGCAGGGAGAAGATGCAGATGCTCAAGGTTATAACCAGAGTAGATGAGGGGCGTTACAGGGCAGAGGATATTGGCGTTGCAAGCTTTGTCCCAATGCTTGAAGGTATTAACGGAAAATAGAAGCGTATGATAACATTAAAACAGTTTTACCTTAACGAACTCAGGGAGTGTTGTTACATACTCTCAGATGAGACAGGCGAGTGCGTAATTGTAGACCCGGGAATAAGTTCCAAAAGCGAGCAGGAGAGAATTGTAAAGTACATTACAACCAATTCACTTAAGCCCGTCAAACTTCTATGCACCCACGGCCACTTTGACCACACAATGGGAAACGCATTCATTACAGAGACTTACAACATTCCAACATACATCCATCCGGAAGACAGAGAACTTCTGACGGTAACAAAGAGAACCTGCCAGATGTTCGGAATAATAGTAAATGACCCGCCGCTGAATACCAAAGACCTTAAGGGCGGAGAGGATGTAACATTTGGAAACACCTCTTTGCAAGTGATTCATACTCCGGGCCATACGCACGGAAGTGTCTGCTTCTACTCTCCGGAGAACAAAATTGTTCTTACGGGAGATACAATGTTTGCAGGCAGTTGCGGAAGAACGGATCTTCCGGAGGGAGATAATGAGAAGATGTTCAACTCTCTCATTAATATACTTGTAAAAACCATTAAACCAGACACTGCAATTTACTCCGGCCACGGCCCTAACACCACAATGGTAGAGGAACTTGCACATAACCCATACCTCAGAGCCTCAACCTGGCTCAGCTTTATGCAGTAAGATGGATCAGATTGAAATCATAGGAGCAAAGGAACACAACCTCAAGGGAATAAACGTAACCATTCCAAGAGGTAAGTTTGTGGTAATCACGGGGCTCTCCGGCTGCGGAAAGTCCTCTTTGGCCTTTGATACAATCTATGCGGAGGGGCAGAGACGTTATATGGAGACCCTCTCCGCCTACGCACGCCAGTATATAGGCATTCTGGAACGCCCTGCGGTTGAGAGTATTACAGGACTCAGCCCAATCATTGCCATTGAGCAGAAGACAACGGGCAACAATCCGCGCTCTACGGTTGGCACCATAACGGAGATTTATGACTTCCTCCGTCTGCTCTATGCAAGAGCATCACGCGCCTACTCTCCCGTTACAGAAAAGGAACTTGTACGATATACGGGAGAGCAGATTACCAACTTAATTATCAAGGAGTTTGAAAAGGAGAAGTGTCTGCTTTTGGCTCCGCTGGTAATTGGAAGAAAGGGCCATTACAGAGACCTCTTTGACTCGCTTTTAAAGAGAGGATTCCAGACGGTACGTATTGACGGAAAACTGAGAGAACTTTCTGAGGTAAAACCGCTTGACCGTTACAAGGTTCACTTTATAGAACTCGTTGTAGATAAGCTCATTCCTACAACGGAAGACTACAAGAGAATTAACGCATCCGTCTCCACCGCTCTGGAAAAGGGCAACGGAACGGTTGCCGTCATCCGCCATAACGCCCCGGACGGTGAGCCTCTCAGGTTCTTCTCCATGCATCTTATGGATGAAGATACGGGAGAGTCTCTGCCGGAGCCTGCACCGTTTACCTTCTCATTCAACTCTCCGCAGGGGGCCTGTCCAAGGTGCAAGGGATTGGGTTACATCACCCGCATTGACATGAGCCGCATTATTCCAAACAGCTCAAAATCAATCAATGCGGGAGGCATAGTACCTATCGGGAAATACCACGATAATGACACCTTCCGCATACTGGAGGCAATGGCAAAAAAGTATGACTTCTCTCTCAACGCTCAGATAAAAAATCTGCCGGAAGAGGTGATGGATATGATTATAAACGGTACGGAGGAACTCTTCCGTGTCAACCTGTCTGATGGTACACTTCTCTCCTCCTTCCCGGGTGTCATTACAAAGATGAGCCAGAGTGAAGAGGATGACCTTAAAGAGAGAGAGCACAGCACCTCTGAAAACCTGAAAGAGAGATACATAGAGGAGGTTGTCTGCCCGGAGTGCAACGGCACAAGATTGAAGAAGGAGGCGCTCTGTTTTAAGATAGACGGGAAGAATATTGCAGAGGTTGCCGCTATGGATATAAAGGATCTCAACCTCTGGTTAAAGCAGCTTCCAAAGAAGTTGGACAAAAGGCAAAATACCATTGCGAGGGATATACTTAAAGAACTCAATGACAGGGTAGGATTCCTCTCCGCGGTGGGGTTGGATTACCTCTCTTTAGACAGGGCAACAGCAACGCTCAGCGGAGGTGAGAGTCAGCGCATACGCCTTGCTACTCAGATAGGTAGCAAACTGGTTGGAGTTCTATACATACTGGATGAGCCAAGCATTGGACTGCACCAGAAAGACAACATAAAACTCATAAACTCTCTCAAAAAACTGAGAGACGAGGGGAACTCCGTAATGGTGGTTGAGCATGATTTGGAGACTATGCTGGCCTGTGACCTGCTTATAGATTTAGGTCCGGGTGCGGGCAACAAAGGGGGAGAACTTCTCTTCTCACTTACTCCTAAGGAACTTATGAAGATGCCAAAGGAGAAGGTGAAAAAACTAAAGAGTTTTACTGCAGATTATCTTAGAGGACTTAAATCAATAGAGGTTCCTAAAGAGAGACGCAAAGGGAGCGGTAAACACCTCATTCTCAAAGGAGCAACGGGCAACAACCTTAAAGGCGTAACGCTTGATATTCCGCTTGGCTGTCTGGTGGGAATCAGCGGAGTTAGCGGCAGCGGAAAGTCATCACTCATTAATGACACCCTTACCCCTATCCTCACCTCTCACTTCTACCGTTCAATTACCCGTCCGCTACCTTACAAAGAGATTAAGGGGGTGGAGAACATAGACAAGGTAATTGTGGTAGACCAGTCTCCTATAGGCAAGACACCGCGCTCAAATCCTGCAACTTACGTGAACGTCTTTGCAGAGATAAGGAAACTGTTTGAGAAGACTCCGGATGCTCAGATAAGAGGATTTAAGGCGGGCCGTTTCTCCTTCAACGTAAAGGGAGGCAGATGTGAAGTGTGCAAAGGTGCAGGTGTTGAGACCATTGAGATGAACTATCTGCCAAGTGTTTACGTCACCTGCAAAGAGTGCGGCGGAAAGCGTTACAACGCAGAAACACTCCAGGTAAAATATAAAGGCAAGAGCATTAATGACGTGCTTGAGATGACCGTCTCAGAGGCCGTGGAGTTCTTCCAGCCAATACCGAGCATCTATCAGAAACTCAAGGCCATGGAAGACGTTGGCCTGGGTTATGTAAAACTTGGACAGCCGTCTACAACCCTCAGCGGCGGTGAGAGTCAGAGAGTTAAACTGGCAACGGAACTCTCCAGAAAAGAGACCGGCAACTCACTCTTCCTTTTGGACGAGCCCACAACCGGACTCCATTTTGAAGATATAAAGGTATTGCTTGGCGTACTGCAAAAGATTGTAGACAAAGGAAATACAGTTGTCATAATTGAGCACAACCTGGATATTTTAAAGAGCGTAGACTACCTTATAGATATGGGCCCGGATGGAGGCAGCGGAGGCGGAGAAATCATTGCAACCGGAACACCGGAGGAGGTTGCCGCCAACCCAAACAGCGTCACCGGGGAATATCTGAAACCAATGCTTAAGGAATAAAGAAAAAGTGTAATTTTGAATCCGTTATGGAAACAAGAAAAGTAAGAGTATACTGCATAAACAATAAGCAGAACTATGAAGTGCCTGTAGGAACATCACTTAAAGAGGTTTTGGGAATGATAGATTATGACTGGAAGGGAATGGATGTTCTGGCCGCATACGTAAATCATGATCTGAAAGAGCTGGGATTTGAACTCTATCTGGCAGCCGCCGTATTCTTTTTAACCTACGACAATGCAGACGGAAGACGCTGTTACACCCGTTCTCTCAATATGTTATGCCAGAAAGCCTGCTATGATCTCTTCCCGGAGAGAATACTCAACTTAACCTACCATCTTCCTAACGGACAGTATGCAGAGTTCAAAAAAGCAGATGATCCGTCAGTTACTGTTCCAACTACGGAAGATGATCTCAAAAAGTTGGAAAAGAGAATGTGGGAACTGGTTAATGAAGACCTCCGTCTCATTAAGAGCAAGAAGACCAACTCCGAGGCCTGCCAGACCTTCCTCTCTCACAACCAGACATCTAAGGCAGCCCTTACCAAGAGCGCCGGGGAGTTTTTTGTAACTCTCTATTATCTTGATGGTTACGGAGACTACTTCTACGGCCCTATGGTCTACTCCACCAAACTTATAAACCGCTGGAGCATTTCACGTTACAGTGAGGGTTTCTGCATTAAGAATCCGGCCCCTTATAAGCCTTATCAATTGCCGGAGCAGAAATACCAGAAGAAACTCTCAGATATCTTTGAGGAGAACCGCAACTGGTGCCAGATTGTTGGCGCTAAAGATGTTGCAACCGTTAATGAAATAATCAACCTTGGCTACGGAAAGATGGCAATCTATGTCTCCGAGGCTCTGCATGAGAGAAAGTTTGCAAAGATTGCAGATATGATTAACGAGAGAAGAGATGAGGTGCGTCTGGTTCTGATTGCGGGCCCATCTTCCAGCGGCAAGACCACAACATCCAAGAGGATTGCCCTGCAGATGAAGGTTTTAGGACTCAATCCGGTAATTGTTGCAATGGACGATTACTTTGTAGACCGCCTGCTTACTCCAAAAGATGAGAACGGAGAGTATGACTTTGAGTCTGTTTACGCCCTCAACCTGGATCTTCTTAATGACCACTTAACCAGGCTCTTCAACGGAGAGGAGATTACCCTGCCTAAGTTTGATTTTACGGAGGGAAAGAGCTCTCTTACCGGAAACAAAATCCGCATGCAGAAGGGAGACGTTCTTGTAATGGAGGGAATACACGCCCTTAACCCTGTGCTTACAAGCAAGATAGATGATTCTCTCAAGTTCAAGGTTTACGCCTCCGCTCTCACAACTCTTCCTATAGATGAGAACAACTATATCTCCACAACAGACTGCCGCAAACTCCGCAGAATGGTAAGAGACTTTAAATTCAGAGGTTACAGCGCAGAGGAGACTATAGAGAGATGGCCTTCCGTAACATCGGGAGAGAGAAAGAACATATTCCCGTTCCAGGAGAATGCAGATGTAATGTTCAATTCCTCACTGCTTTACGAGCTTCCAATGTTAAAGTACTATGCAGAGCCTCTGCTTAGAAGAATCTCTCCAATGAGCCAGGCATCCATTGAGGCCTCAAGACTTTTGAACTTTTTGAGCAGAATTGCCGCACTCACTCCGGAAGAGATTGCCACAATACCTGCTACCTCCATTATGAGAGAGTTTATTGGAGGCAGCGTATTTACCTACTAGGTACGTAGAATTATCCCGGTCTTTTTGATTATCTCTATTGATACGCTAGGGTCTGCCTTAAGCAGGCCTCTGAGTTTATCTATCTGAACATCCAGGTTGTGAGAGATGCTCTCGTTATCATAATCTCCCCAGATAGTTCCCTGTATCTTCTTGCGTTCCACACACTTACCCATCTCCTGGCAGAGCATCAGAAGCACCTTTGCACCGGTAGGAGTAACCTTCAAACTCTCCGCCCCCAACGTTAGAGTGCGTGATGCCGGATCAAAAGTAAACTTACCAATGGTAAAAGTCTCTTTGTTCTTCTGAAGCAGTGAACGGATATTAATATCCAACTCCTGAGTATTGAAGGGTTTTTTAAGATACATATTTGCGCCGCTCTGCTTCAAAAACTCCAACTTGCCGGTAAGAACAATAATGGGAATCTCATTGTTTGCAGAACGAATCTTCTCAATCATAGTGTTGCCGTCCATCCCCTCTCCCATCTCAAGATCTGTAACAATAACATCCGGACGGAAAGCCGTAAGAGCCTTGAGCCCTTTTGCACCATCCACCGCAGTCTCCACAACATAGTCTCCCTGCTTCTCCAACTTCCTCTTAATGAGGAAACTGAGATTGGTGTCATCTTCCACTATAAGCAACCGTATCATAGCCTCTATTCTACAATTTCATAATTTTCCACAGAGGGAAATCCCAGCACAACCTCCGTAAACTCTCCCACCTTGCTCTCAATCTTCACATAGCCGTCAAAGAACTTCATCAGCTGATAAACATAATGGAGTCCAATGCCGTGGCCGCTGATTCCCACCGTGTTCTCTCCCCTTTCAAACTTCTTAAAGAGACGCTTCTTTTCACTCTTGTAGAACCCCTTTCCGTTATCCAGCACACGTATCTCTTTAAAGCGGCGTACATCACTCACGCTTAGCTTAATATCCACGCTGCTGCCGGAGTATTTTATGGAGTTGTCTATAAGGTTGTCCATTATCTCCGTAAGGTAGAGCCTGTCTGCAATCATCCACTCTCCCTCTTTGCACTCCACTTTGATATTGACCTTCTTTGCAGCGGAAGAGTATAATGATTCATATTTATCTTTTATTCCCGATAGGAATTCCTCCAACGCTATCTTCTCATAAACGAACTTCAGCTTCTTGTTTTCAACCTTTGCAACGTTTATAACCTTCTCACATATTGTATTCAGATGGCGGCACTCCTCATCCAGAATCTTCAGCTGCTGAGCGGTTTCCGCATCTGAAGCAATCTTCTCGTTCTCCTTAAAATCCTCGGCTATGATCATAATTGAGGAGAGCGGTGTCTTCATATCGTGAATCATAGCGTATGTATGATCCTTACGCAAATTGTTTATAAAGTTTGCCTTGCTCAAAAGACGGGCAAACCTGTAGAGACACCAGATTACAAACAAAACTATGATGAAGGAGAATATCATCATTAGTTTCATCTTGGAAAATATTGCAACGTAGGGGTTATTCACAACTGCAACCAATCCCTTTGTAAGATCTTGTGTTACAGGAACTACGTGAGTCTCTAAAGAGGAGAAAGAGAGTTGCTCTCCGGTTGGCTCTTTTATGAAATCATCTGCTACTTTGTAGAGCGTAGTATCATTATCTCTCTCCTCAATCTTAAAGTTGAGACTCCCCAAATCTTTCTCCTTCAGGTTCTCACTGAAGATAGAAGAGAGCCTCTCCATATCTATTGAAGAACCGCTGAGTTGAAGAATGGAACTTACGCTCAGCAGAACATCCTGGTTTATGCGTGAACTGCTCCCGCCAAGAGTAATATCGCGGCTGGCCGCTATATTGTGAAAGCGTATCATAGCCTCCTCTTCCACAGCACTTTGGAAGCACTCATCCACAGTGGTGTAGAGGTTCTTCTCCAATGATTTATAGACATTGGAGAGGAGAAAATACTGCAACGGCAAAAGTGCCAGAACTGCAATAACGGCCACTATCTTAAAATACCTGTTCATTATCCAATCAACTGAGCAATCTCCTTCTTGGCCTCCGCCCAACGCTCCTCATCCAACTTAGGCCCCACAATCTCAATGACTTTGGAAGAGAGTATTGTTCCAATCTTTCCGCATACCTCAAGCGGCAGACCCAGGGAGTAACCGTACAAAAAGCCGGATGCATAGATGTCTCCCGCACCGGTGGTATCCACCTTGTTGGCCTTCATAGGTTCAATGGTGTAAACCATCTCTCCGCTTCTTACAATGGAGCCCTTGCCTCCCAGTTTTACAACCGCCACCTTGCACATTTTGGCAATCTCCTCTGCGGCGGCATACTCCGTTTTGCCGGTAAAGGCCTGTGCCTCAGATTCATTTGCAAAGAGCACATCTACGTACTTCTCCACAATCTCCTTCAAAAACTCCCTATTCTCCTCCACTACATTGTAGCTTGCCATATCTATGGAGACCTCCTTTCCAAAGGAGTGAGCCAACTGTGCAATCCTTCTTACAAGATCCTGATTCTGTACAAGATATCCCTCAATATGTACAATGTCATACTCCTTAAAAATCTCCTCGTCCAAATCCTCCGCACAGAGTTCCAAAGTTGCTCCCATATAATCCGCAAAGGTACGCTCGCTGTTAGGCGGGGTTATGAGCACCATAGCCCTTCCGCTGGGGGCCTTTCCCAGAAGCAGATGGGGCTTTACGCCCATCTTCTCCATCCCCTCTTTATAGAGCCTTCCAATGGAATCGTCACCCACCTTTCCAATAAAGCCGCTCGGCATTCCAAGTATAGCCGTTCCGGAGATGGTGTTAGCGGCACTTCCTCCCGGAACGTACT
>CAMHRD010000016.1 GCA_946187365.1 uncultured Bacteroidales bacterium | reverse complement strand
TTGCCCAGGTGGTGGAATGGTAGACACGCTAGTTTCAGGGACTAGTGCCAGCAATGGTGTGCAAGTTCGACTCTTGTCCTGGGCACAAAAAAAGCAGAGATTGTTCTCTGCTTTTTTTATGCCCAAAGGGACTTTCCTCTGACTGGAGAGGAAGCCCTCTCCAGACCTCTCCTGCCTGCGGCTTTCTAACGGTCTCCGTTTTTTGTGCCTTCTTTATTTCAAAGGGGAATCGGGTTCCTTTTTCATGTAGTTGTATTCCAGGCGGTCTACAAGACGTGGGAAGAACTTGTTGAGGTAAACTGTTAGTTTGCCGATAGGGGTGAGGATCACCTGTGACTTCCTCTTGTAGACTGCGTTGGTAAGTTTCTTGGCGCAGGTTTCTGCACTCATCATCTTGCCCTCCTCTCTAGGGGTCTGACCCTGAGGGGTTCCGTCTGCCGTAAGGGCGGCAAACCTCACGTTGGAGGCGGTGAATCCCGGAGCAAATACCAGGACGTTGAGACCGTCTTTAAGGTGCTCAACTCTAAGGGTATCCAGGAATCCGTAGATTGCAAACTTGGATGAGGAGTAACCGGTTCTTGCAGGGAGTCCCTTAAAGCCCGCAATGGATATGACTCCCACAACGGTTCCCTTGGTCTCAAGTAGGTGAGGCAGGGCGTACTTGGTGCAGTAAACGGTTCCCCAGAAGTTTACATCCATCAGAGATTTGATGACGGAGAGATCCAAATCCTTGAACATGGCTCTCATTGAGATGCCGGCGTTGTTTACAAGAACGTCTATCTTTCCAAACTTCTGCATTGTAGCCTCTATCAGTCTCTTGCAATCCTCCTCTTTGGTAACGTCTGTAGGGACGGCAAGGAAACGGTTGGCCTGCTGTCCTTTATGAGAGAGTTCACAGAAGGTCTGCTTCAGCTTGTCTGCACTTCTGGCTGCAAGAACAACGCTTGCTCCTTCACTTGCAAACTGACGCGCAGCGGCCAGTCCGATTCCCGAACTGGCCCCCGTCACTATAACTACTTTATTGTCAAAACGTCCCATTAGTCAATGGCTCTGTCCTGAATGTCTGTGCTTCCGCTGTAGAGTCCCTTTGCATGTTTCTCCTTAATCTCTGCAAATGCCTTGAGTGTGTACTCTACGTGCTCCATCTGGTGCATCTGGGTGCAGATGAGACGGAACATGATAACGCCTTGAGGAACAACAGGATAAACAACTACAGAGCAGAAGATGTTGTAGTTCTCTCTCAGGTCTACCAATATGTTGGTTGCCTCAGGAACCGTACCGTGGATAAATACCGGAGTGATGCAAGCCTCTGCAGGACCAATGTCATAGCCCATCTTTCTCAGGCCGTTCTGCAGTGCGCGTGCAACGTCAAAGAGGTGCTTTCTTCTCTCATCACCCTTGCGGATGAGGTCCAGTCTCTTGAGGTTACCCTCTACGAAAGGCATAGGAAGACTCTTTGCATATATCTGACTTCTAAGGTTGTATCTGAGGTAGTTGATGATATCCTTAGGGCCTGCAACAAAGCCTCCTATAGAAGCCATTGCCTTAGCAAATGCACCAAAGTAGAGGTCTATGCCCTCCATGCAGTGAAGCTCCTCACTTGTTCCTCTTCCGTGAGCGCCCATAACTCCGAATCCGTGAGCGTCATCAATAAGAACTCTGAACTTATATTTTTTCTTGAGCTCAACAATCTTATCCAGAATTCCCAGAGCACCGGTCATTCCGTAAACTCCCTCAGTTACAAGGAGTACGCCGCCTCCCTGCTCCTCTGCACGCTTTGTTGCGCGGTTGAGAACCTTCTCGCAGTCTGCAATATCGTTGTGAGCATACTTCATTCTGTAACCCATGTGAAGTCTCAGTCCGTCCATAATGCAGGCATGGCACTCTTCATCATATACAACAACGTCTCTTCTGGTAAGGAGAGCATCCAGTGTGGAGATCATTCCCTGATATCCGAAGTTGAAGAGGAAAGCATCCTCTTTGCACTCAAACTCAGCCAATTCTCTCTCCAGCTGCTCATGGAGTGAGGTGTGGCCGCTCATCATTCTAGCGCCCATTGGATATGCGAGTCCCCACTTAGCAGCAGCCTCTGCATCTGCTTTTCTAACTTCAGGATCGTTTGCAAGCCCCAGATAGTTGTTGAATGTCCAGGTAAGCATCTTCTTACCCTGGAATGTCATATAAGGCTGAATTTCACCCTCCAATTTAGGGAACATGAAGTAGCCTTTAGCTCTTTTACGATACTGCCCCAGAGGACCGCCCTCGTTCTGTTGTATTCTTTCAAAAATGTCCATTGCGTTGTATTTTAACTGTTTATCTTTCTATTTAACTCTGAGTTTCTGACCGGCACGGATCATAGTACCTCTTATACCGTTGAGTTTCTGCAATCTGGTAACGGTGGTGCCGTATCTCTTTGCAATACCTCCCAGCGTATCACCCTTCTTGACGGTGATAACTTTAGCACCTGAAGGGAACTTGGTCTTGCCCTTGCCGCTCTTCCCGCCCTTGGTGTAGTTGGCGCTTCCCTTTCTTCCCTTCTTAGATTTCTTGGAGTACTTAACGTTCTGATATTGAAAGTTATCCTGGCACAGAACCAGTGTCTTGTCCAGAATTTTGTTCTTGTCAAAATCTATAGCATCTCTAGGGTTGATAGGGTTGCCAAGATAACGAAGTTCAAAGTGAAGGTGAGGTCCGGTAGATCTTCCGGTGCTGCCGCCAAGGCCCACAGCCTCTCCGGCCTTTAGCGTATCTCCCTCTGCCACAATGACTTTACTCATATGGCCGTAGAGTGTCTCCAGACCGTTCTCATGTCTGATTACGGCATAGTTGCCGTAGCCTCTCTTGTCAAACTTTACAATTCTGACAATACCTTTGTCAAAGGCGCTTCTTATGGTATCTCCTTTAAAGACCTTAAGGTCAATACCTGCATGCAGACGCCCCCAACGTCCTCCAAACTCGGAAGTTACATACTTGTACCCCGGAGAGGTGTAACTGCTTACATCTATCCTTACCGTATCTTTCATCTCTGAAAGCTTTACGTTATATGGATTTATGGAGGCGTTTGACCAGATGTTGTACTCCTCAGGAGTCTCGGAGTAGTCTACGTCATCATCCTCGTCACCTCCCTGTTTCTCTGTCTCAAGAACCATCCTGGTATACTCCTTAAGGTTGAACTTACCGGCGTAACTCTCAGGTTTTGTGCCTTTTGGCAGGGGAATGGAAATCTCAGGAACATAGCCTATCTCATTAAAGATATCTCCGGAAAACTCATCCAGTGTGTTACCTGTAGTGGTGAGGTAGTCTATATTATGAAGGTACTGCCTTGGAAGCAGTAAATAGAGCGGTATCTGATACTCCTGCTCCTCTTCTACGGGCTGCTTCTGTTTCTTACCAAAGAGTTTGCCTAGTTTGGACTGGGCGTCCGCTTCAGAAGGAAGCAGAACCAATAGGGAGAAAAGGGCTAATATCAGATATTTAAGTTTGCTATGCATCTATGTTTGCGTATTTTGCGTGCTGCTCAATAAACTCTCTTCTTGGCGGAACATCGTCACCCATAAGCATAGAGAATATTCTGTCAGCCTCCGCTGCATTTTCAATGTAAACTTTTCTAAGAACTCTGTTAGCAGGATCCATAGTGGTATCTGCCAACTGATCCTGACTCATCTCACCCAAACCTTTGTAACGCTGTATTCTAACGCTGTTTATACCGCCCAACTGCTCAACAATCTTATCTTTCTCCTCGTCAGACCAGCAGTAGTTTGGCTTAGGATCTTTCTGGCTCTTCTTCTCAATTTTGTAGAGTGGAGGAGCGGCGCAGTAAACGTATCCGTTCTTAATCAGATCTATCATATAACGGAAGAAGAAGGTGAGAATCAGCGTGGTAATGTGCGCACCGTCCACATCCGCATCTGCCATAATGATAATCTTGTGGTATCTCAACTTGCTGAGGTTAAGCGCCTTGCTGTCTTCCTCAGTACCTATTGTAACGCCCAGAGCGGTGTAGATATTGCGGATGGTGTCACTGTCAAACACTCTGTGTTCCATAGCCTTCTCCACGTTGAGGATCTTACCTCTCAACGGAAGGACTGCCTGATACTGACGGTTACGGCCCTCTTTTGCAGTACCGCCTGCAGAATCTCCCTCCACGATAAATAGCTCACACTTAGCGGGATCTCTGTCTGAGCAGTCTGCCAGTTTATCCGGCATTCCCACTCCGCTCATACCGCTCTTTCTCTGCACCATCTCACGGGCCTTTCTTGCAGCCTGTCTTGCCTGAGCTGCCAGAATAACCTTATCTACAATCTTTTTGGCCTCTTTAGGATTCTCCTCCAGATAGTTCTCCAGCACCTCGCTAACCGCCTTGCTTACAGCGGAGCGCACCTCTGCATTTCCCAGCTTGGTCTTGGTCTGGCCCTCAAACTGAGGCTCTGCAACCTTAACGGAGATAACCGCTGTAAGACCCTCACGGAAATCATCGGGAGAAATCTCAACCTTAGCGTTCTTTAAAAGCCCCTGCTTTTCTGCATAGCTCTTAAGAGTGGAGGTGAGACCGCCGCGGAAGCCGGTGAGGTGAGTACCGCCCTCTATAGTGTTGATATTGTTTACGTAAGAGTGCACGTTCTCACTGTACTCTGTGTTGTATTGCATTGCTATCTCGATAGGTATGCCGGTCTTATCCGTCTCCAGGTAGATAGGGGTTTCAGTCAGATGGGTACGGTTACCATCGAGATAAGCCACAAACTCCTTCAGACCCTCCTCAGAGTAGAAGACCTCCGTTTTCTCTACAGGCCTTTCAATACCGTCATCTCCTTTCTCTTTAACTCGCTTGTCTGTAAGGGTTAAGCGCACCTTCTTGTTGAGGAAGGCAAGTTCTCGGAGCCTTGCTGCAAGGGTGTCATAGTTGTAAACGGTGGTAAGGGTAAATATCTCAGGATCCGGTGAGAAGGTGATGATTGTTCCGGTATCTGAAGCCTCGCCAACTACCTTAACATCTGTAATTGGCTTTCCCTTAGAGTATTCCTGCACAAAGATCTTTCCCTCTCTGTGAATCTCTGCCTTCAGATGGGTGGAGAGGGCATTCACGCAGGATACGCCCACACCATGCAAACCTCCTGATACTTTGTAACTTCCCTTGTTGAACTTACCTCCTGCGTGGAGAATTGTAAGCACAACCTCAAGGGCGCTGCGGTGCTCTTTCTCATGCATTCCCGTTGGAATTCCACGTCCGTTATCGCTTACGGTAATTGAGTTGTCCTCATTGATAACTACTGATATGTTGTTACAGTACCCTGCAAGTGCCTCATCTATTGAATTATCTACAACCTCATAGACCAGGTGATGCAAACCTCTCTCTCCAATATCTCCAATGTACATGGAAGGACGTTTTCTAACGGCCTCCAATCCTTCAAGAACCTGAATGCTTTCGGCATTGTAACTCTCGCCGGCTGCATTCGCTTTCATCTCTTTTTCGCTCATTTTTTTCTAAATTAAATCCTAGCAAATTTAAGAAAAAATCAGAACTTAATCAAGACTCCGAGACCCCCGTTTATGCCCTTTTCTACATACATTCCGTAGTTGATGATATCCTTGTTCAGAAGGTTACCTGCAAAGGCGTATGCGGTGATGTTGTCATTTATGGCGTATTGTGCATATAATGAGAGGTTTGCATACGCTTTATACTTCTGTGTTCTGTCTGCCCACTGGGTGAACGGAGTGGCCATGGTTTTGCTCCTTCCGTAGAGGGTTGCACCAATAAATAATTTCTCATCCCAATTCCACTCCGCATAGAGGTTTGCTTCAAACGGCGGATAGCCCGCAGGTTTGCACTTTGCTACCCTGTTTTCTACCGTGGCGTCAGTTATCTCCGCACCGGAAATATTTTGCACAAAACCGCGGTACATCTTTCCGTCAGAGTAGAAGGAGTACTTGGCTCCCGCTCCCGCAGCAAATCCGCGCATCTTGTAATCTGTCTGGAAACCCAGGTTAAACTCCACGTGATTTGAGTAGACTGCATTTATAGGATTTCCGTAGAACTGGAGCAGTCCCTTGCGGTATGCTCCTCCCATATAGAAATTATAGCTGAAATTTCCCCCTTCAATACCCTTAATTCCGGCTTTTACCTCAACAGGGGTACTGCTCTCCCTGATATCTATGAGCGGATAAATATAAGGGCATCTTTCCAAAAGTGAGGCGTAACTGTTAATGTCGTTGCCGCCGTCTGCGTTCAGATAGCCCCAGGTTGCACCCTCTGTCATCTCGTAAAGTATTGAGACCTTAGGGAATATGTAGTGGTGGTACTTGTCCGTGCCGCTCTTGTTGTTGAAGTTGAAGCTGACTTTTGCTCCCAAATCCATAGAGAGTTTCTCTCTTCTGAGTCTGTAAACTATAGAACCATCCAACAGAGAGAAGTTATACTTGTCTCCAAAATTGCCTGAGAATAAGGAACTCTCAGAGTTTACCCCAACGGTAACCATAGAGTATTTCCCAATGGTAGGGCCAGCCTCAACGCTTGCCTTAATGAGGCTCTCCTTTCTGTCCGTACTGTACTTGAAATGTGTATTCTCGCTAATCAGTCCAAACTTTGCATCATCTCCCGTATATGTCACCGACAGTTTAGCGTTATATCTGAACTTTCCCTCATATTTATCAGAGTCTGAAGACTTTGCCTCCACCTTCACACCCACCTGGTTGTATGTGTGAGACTGGTTGTCTTTCAGATAGCTCTTGCTGCTGAGCAGAGCAAGATTCTCTGCCGTATTATAATCATTAACATAGTATGACCAGTTCACTCCGTAATAGGTGTAGTGCCCGCGGTTGTAGAAGGCCTCCGCATCTACCTGGCCGTCAGACCATAGGGTGGTATAAGCAGCACTCACTCCCGCCTTGTTGCTGTAGGCCTTGGTCTTATCCTTATACGTGCGAACCATGCCGTTATCTCCCGTTCCTGCAAGGCGTGCCTTCCCATAGTAGCCGTCATAGTTTGCCTTGAGAGTCAGCAGGTTGGTGGCATCTGTGTTAAGTGAGGCAAAGGTTGGCTGGTAGTAGAATCCGAACGATGGAGCCATCGGGAGACCCAGTCCAATCTTAGCGGCAAACTCCGGAGTCTCGGCAGCCTTTGTAGATGAGATATTTGCAGAAGGGGTAGGGGTGAAGGAGTAGAGGTCCCTCATCTGCCTCTCCAAAATTTTGTACTTCATATTGAGGTTGAAGTTTCTCAGAGTGTCTGAGAAATCTATCTTCATTGTTCCCTTTTTTGCACCGGTAAGATCCGTGTTAAAGTCTTTGGTTACCTCAACTCTGCCGTTCTGGGCAGAGAGGAAAGAGGTTGATAAAAAGAGGAGTAACAACGCCCCCGTAATCTTTGTCATTTTGGTTAATTTGCTCTTTCTCATATCTTTAAAACTTTATTATTCCTATTTCTTCCCGATAGCTTCCATCTTACTTTTAGCCACCGCTTTTATATCACCCTGTCCGTTATATGACTTGTAGATGCTCTGGTAAACCTGCTTTGCTCCCTCTTTGTCTCCCTTCTCCAGGTAGGAGTCTCCCAGCAGCAGGTAACTCTTTGCCAGATAGAACCTTTCACCCGTCTTCTGCTCGCTCAGAGCAAATACCAGCGTCTCCACCTTATCAAAGTTTCCGCTGTCAAAAGCATCCTTAATGAGCAGATAGGCGGCCTCTGCACCCATCTCATCCTTAGGGTTTTCTGCCACATCTTCCAACGCCTCCACTGCATCTTCTCTCTCTCCCTCTTCCCACAGAGATTTCCCCTTGTAGTAGAGTGCTTTCCTACGAGCCTCCTCATTAGAGTACTTCTCTATAAATGATGACGCTTCCAAAACGGTTTTGTTGAACTCTTCCGCCTTGTAGAGCAGTTCTATCTTACGCATTGCATAGCTCTCTTTATGAGCAACATCCGTCGCCAGAGTCTCCAGCATTCCGTATATGCCAGCCGCCTTTGCGTACTCTCCGCACTTGGTGTAACTGTCTGCCAGATAGTAGATTGCTCTATCCATATTCTTACTCTGAGGGAACCTTTCCATAAATTTCTCCAGAGCTGAGGCCGCCGCCTCATACTTTTCGGATAGGTAAATCTGCTCCGCAGAGTTGAAGATGAACCTCTCCTTCTCCTCCTCTGTCTCTCCCGTAACATCCTTATCTGCAGCGTAAGCCAAAAACTCCTCCGGCTTATTCTCCGCCTGATAGATATTCTCCAGAGCATTGAGCGCAGTCTGTTGCTCCTCCTTTACCGGGCTTTGCTCCACAACTTTTTTGTAGTAATCTTTAGCCTCTGAGAAGTTCTTCTCGTTGGAGGCCATCATTCCAAGTTCCAGCAATGCCTTATAGTAGAACCTGTTGTCAGGAGCGTCATTGAGCAGTCTCTTAAAGGTGGTCTTTGCTAGTGAGTTGTTATTAGTCTGAAGATAGGTACGTCCCAACTCATAGAGTGCCTCCGTGTAGTGCTCTGCAGAACTGTAATTTACGGAGGTTATGCTGCCGAGGATCTCTATCTTCTTTTTGTTGTTCTGTAAAAGTCCCTGTGCAATAGCGGATTGCAGAGGCGCATATAATGACTGTGAAGAGGTATACCTTGCCACCTCGTCATAGAGAGAGGAGGCCGCCTTAAAGTCTCTCTGCATAAACTTGCAGTCTGCAATTCTCAGTTTGCTCTCCAGTGCGTAATCACCTTTGGATGAGGTAAGTGAAAGGTACTTTTCAAAGTCCTTAACGGCCTTGTCCAACTGCTTTAATCTAAAGTTATCATACCCGGAATTAAAGAAAGAGACAGGGTACTCTGCACTTGTCTTAAAGCGCCCGTCAGACTGGACCTGCTCCAGAATTCCCAGAGACTGAGAGTATTTCTCCTGGCGGAAGAGGGCCTCCGCAAGGTAAAAACTTGCAAGGTTGCTCAGCTGGCGGTTAACGTCACGGTCATCCGTAGCGTTTCCAAGATACTCTTCTGCAAGGGGATAGCGTCCCTCCTCCAGCAGTTCCACACCACGGAAGAAGTAGGCCTTCTTTAGGTTCCCCATATCTGCAGCCGTCATATTGGTAATTTTCAAAAGCGCCTCAATAGCCTTCTCGTACTTGCGGTCTATCAGAGAGTTAGTTGCAATGTAACTGTAAACCTCATCCTTTTTCTCAGTACCTACATTATATGTTGCAAGGTAATCGTAGAGTTTGTTTCCCTTTCCGTAGAGATCAAAGGCAAGCTTTGCGCCGTTGAATGCAGCATCCTCCTTAATGCCAGGGTTCCAGTTCATTACAGATGCCATCTCAAACGCCTCGTATGCAGATACTTTGTCCTTCCTCTCCAGGTAACACTTAGCCAGACGGTAGTAGGCATTCTGAGCCAGAGAGTCTTTGACTCCACCCTTAAGCATCCTCTCAAACTTCTCCGCTGCATCATTGTAATTCTTTAAGGAGTAGGATATTAGAGCAGAGTAGAAGGTATCCGTGCGGCTCTCTCCCTTGAGTGCGTTAGAGTAATTTTTAAAGTATTTCTCAGCCAGAGCGCTCTCTCCAAGAGCATAGTAAGACTCTGAGATTATTCTTGCAACACGTATCTTCTCCTCACCGTCCAACTTATTGTAAAGCGCAGGCCCATAATCTGTTACATACTTGTAATCCTTTAGCATAAAGCGGCACTGAAGAATATATGACTGGCTGCTCAGAGCAAACTTGCTGCTTCTGGAACTCTCCGTAAAGTAAGGAACAGCCTCCTCAAACTCCTTCACCGTGTACTCTATGTACCCCATAAAATAGCGGCTCTCATAGTAATACTCGCTGCCCCTGCCAACCTTGGAGAGATTCTCCATAGCCATATCATACTCAGGCACTTTCATAAGGCAGACACCCTTGCGGTAGTAGAACTCGTCCCTCTCCTGCTTTTCAATGTCTGAAGATTCCATCCCCTCAAGCAGTTTCAGAGCACCGTTGTAATCTCCTTTGTCTGAGATATATGAGGCTCCTTTAAGCCGAACGCTGGAGGCAACCGTAGAGGAAGGGTACTTCTGAAGATACTCTTCAATCTGCCTCTCCAGATTCTGATGTTTTAAATAAATCTGACAGAGCAGCTTGTACCCCAGCGCTTTATCCAGCTGAGAGACGGCCCCCTCCTTCTCCATTATCCCGATAGTTTTATTGAAAGATGCCAGTGCGTTCTGGTACATCTTGTTGCGGTAGAGCTGCATTGCCTCATTGTAACTTTGCTGGTATCCCTGTCCCCACAGAGTGGAAAAGCAGAGGAAAACCCCCGCAAACAGGCTCAAAATCCCCTTAACATATCCGGTTGTACGCATTTCTGTCCAAAAAAGTTTAACTTTGTAAAAATTCAATTTTTTGCTGAGAAAATTATGCCACAAAATAGAGAAAACGGATTTATTACGGCATCCGCTCTACCTTTGGTAGAACTTCAGGGAGCCGATATCAAAAATGAGGGTAACCTAATCCTCTCAGACGTATCCTTTACCGTCAAAAGCGGAGAACTTCTCTACATTGTGGGAAGAGTGGGAAGCGGCAAGAGTTCTATCATTAAAACCCTCACCGCAGAACTCCCTGCGGAGGGTAAGGTTGTAAGGGTAGGGGACTATGACCTCATCAA
>CAMHRD010000015.1 GCA_946187365.1 uncultured Bacteroidales bacterium | reverse complement strand
GAAATTAAAAGGGAATCGGGTGAAACTCCCGGACAGTACCCGCTGCTGTAAGCCCAAAAAGTTAAGGCATTCTTTGCCACTGGCCCTCTAAAGGCCGGGAAGGCGCCTTAAGGAACAAGTCAGAAGACCGGCCTTATGCATTATGAACAGCTCAATACCTGCGGGTTACGGGATTGAGGAACTTAAGCAAAGCAAACTAAAAATATAATAGAGATGAAACGTTTTGTAATTATTGCATTTATGTCTGTTTTGGCTCTTGCATCTTGCAACAAGCACTCAGACAAACCTAACTACTACCTGGTTGCAACAACCTTCAATGGTTTGGACAAATCCATGATTGCTTCAGATGTTTATGGAGAGAACCTTTACGGTAAGGGATACTATTGGTTGGATCCTACAACAGGTCTTGGATCAAAGCCTGTAGGAGACCAGTACTATTCAGGCGGAGTTGCAGTTTCTCACTTCCCTGCAGTTGAGCTTAAGAAGGAGGATGCAGCAAATTGGTACAAGTATCAGTTGGCAGTAAACCACACCAACCAGATGAAATACCCTGGAATTGAGAACTCTGAGTTCTGCCTCGTATCTTTCGGATACTCAGATGCAAGCGGTTGGAACTATGCACCTATCATCAACTTCACAGACTCAGATACTACCACAAGAGTAATTGAGGGTCTCTACATCTGCAACACTTCATATGCTGTAGCTCAGATGACTACTGACCTCGGAAGCGGTGTTCCTATGACTAAAGAGAATGGCGGATGGTTTAAGGTTAAGTTTATAGGTCTTGACAAAGACGGAAAAGAGACAGGCAAAGTTGAGGCTTACCTTGCAAACTACAAGACTTTCGGAATGCTTGAGGGTTGGAACGCAGTTCCTCTCTACACTCTGGGAAGAGTTCACGGTCTTAAGATAGATATGGAGAGCAGCGATACAGGTGCTTGGGGTATGAACACTCCTGCATACGTAGCTTTGGATGGTATTGTTGTCAGAATTGACAAGGGTACAACCGTTACCACCAACAAGGCAAACATCATGTCTCCAATTCCTGTAAACACAGCAAAATAAGCGTTGCTGCAATTAAAAAGTTAAGGGCTTCCCGTTTGTTCGGGGAGCCCTTTTTCTTTGAAGCGAAAGGTTTCAGTTACTTGCTCTGGAAGATATAAACGGTTCCGCCCTCGCTTGTAAGACTCTTTTTCTCAGGGTCGTAATCAAAATAGCCGGTCTCTGAGTTGTCATCCATTGATATCAAAAAGATACGCTTGCCTTTGATTTTGTAACGGAACTCCGTAAAGTGCAGGCTGCCTATCATATTCCAGGTGGCTGTACCGTCATCATTGAAAGACATGCGCTCCTCGTTGCAGCCCTCCTGGTTAAAGCTGTCATAAAACCCCACTATATCTGCAACTGTAATATCTGGTTCCTCCTGAAGCTGCTGAGCTTGAGGTTGCTGAATTTCTGTTTGCTGAGTTTTTTTGTTGTTGCAGGAAGCAACCAAAAGCAGTGCTGCTAAAGCCAGTAGTATCTTTTTCATAGCGTTATGATAACTTTGTTCTATAGACAAAGATAGTAATTCCACAACAATATGTTTTGTATATTTGGCATCTGAAAAATTTGACAGATATGAAATACAATAGAATTCTCTTTTCAACATTGATGACGGCGCTTATGATTGCCGTTCTGTGCAGTTGCGGAAAACACAAGAAGGTAATTCCGGTTACCGAGATAGAGATAAAGCCTAGTCCTATTGATTTGTGTATAGGTCAGAGCATTCCAATTACCGTTAAGACCTCTCCGGAGGAGGCAACCAATGTGGGAGAGCTTACCATCAATACTACCAAGCCTGAGATTGCAAGTTATGCAGAGGGTAAGGTAACGGGTGTGAGCCTGGGAAGTACAACACTTACAGCCATTTGCGGAACAGCAAGAAAGGACGTGAGGGTAACTGTATATCAGGCAATGAAGAAGAACAATGTTGCTTACCCTATAAAGAAGGCCAGCGGTTACAGAATGTATATGGGTACCTCAACCGTAGATTATTATGACATTGACTTTACAGACGGAACAGAGCATATCAGAATCATGCTCTCCGCTGCCATGCTGGGCAAGACCATAGATGTTTCCAAACCTGTTACAGATCTTCCAGATGGAGGCACCTGCAACATTACTGTTTGCAGAAAGGAGAACGAGAACTTCTACTCTCTCTGGATGGGTAAATACGGAGACCCATACATTGTAGATAACCTCTGGAATTTCATTACTGCAACACCTTCCGGAACACTCTATTTAAACACTAGTACTAAAGGCTTTAAGGCTGTTATCAATGTCTCTTTGAGCAACGGTCAGAAGTGGGAGCTGGAGTATGAAGGGGCAGTCTCTCTGAAAGACGAGGGTAAGGCGTAATCTATCGCGATAGTTAGCATACATGAAAACGGAAATCAATCCTCAGGAAAGCAGCCGTGCACAGGCATTCGGTCTATGGCTCAAATCTCCAATGCCTATGGTGACACTGGTGAAGACGCTGGATGTCACCCATTTGCTGAGGGTGAGCAGACGCACTGGAATAAAGTTCACAATACTGCTTTGCTGGTGTATTGGTAAGGCTGCGGGCAAGGTTGATGAGTTTTCCCTGCTGCTGGAAAAGGGAAAGCTGTACCGCTTTGACAGCTTTGCAATCAACGTAATTGTAGATAACTGCAAGGGCGGAATTAACTCCTGCGATGTCCCATACTCTGATGATTTACAGCAGTTTAACAAAGACTATCTAAGGATTACCTCACAGGCCGCAAAAGAGTGTGAGAACCTCTACGTTGAAGGCTCAATGATTTTGGGAACCTCTGCAATGATTCAGACGGAACTTGATTGCATTGTAAACCAGTACAGCGGCATCTTCAACAACCCTTTCATTGCCTGGGGTAAATACCGTAAAGGCTTCTTTAAGACCACGTTACCCGTTTCACTTCACTTCCATCACGTCCTAATGGACGGCGGCCAGGCCACCCGTTTCCTGGAGGAACTGCAACGGGAAATTGCGAGGGGCGTCTAGTAGTACTCGTAGAAGAGGGCTATGGACTCCATGCCGCCAAAGAACTGCTTGAGGAGGTAACTCTCGTTAGGAGAGTGGATGGTATCTCTCTCCAGGCCGAATCCCATAAGCAGAGGGTCTGTGCCCAATATCTTCTGCATATCTGCAAGCACGGCTATGGAACCGCCGCCGCGGCTTGGAACAGGCTCAATACCAAAGACTTTCTCCATTGCCTTAGAAGCTGCCTTGAATGCAGGGGAGGTGATTGGAATAAGGAAACCGTTGCCGCCCTCCTTTGGTTCAACCTTAACCTTAACGTATTTTGGAGCAATAGCCTTAAAGTGCTCTGTAAAGAGTTTGGTAATCTTTGAACTCGCCTGGTTTGGAACCAGACGCATAGAGATCTTTGCGTGAGCGGTAGAAGGAAGAACTGTCTTTGCTCCCTCTCCGGTGTAACCGCCCCAAATACCGCAAACATCTAAACAAGGACGTATTCCTGTTCTCTCCAAAGTGGTGTAACCCTTCTCACCCTTAACCTCATCAATACCCAGGAACTTCTTGTACTCCTCAATGTTGAACGGAGCTCTTGCAAGCTGCGCACGGTCTGATTTAGAGAGTTTTACTACGTCATCATAGAACCCCTTAACCGTTACCTTGCCGTTCTTGTCTATGAGAGAAGAGATCATATCACAGAGAACGTTAATTGGGTTGGCAACCGCACCGCCGTAGTGGCCGGAGTGCAGATCTTTGTTAGGGCCGGTAACGGTAACCTCAAGGTAAGCAAGACCTCTCATTCCACAGTTAATTGAAGGAACCTTCTCACTAATCATTGTGGTATCTGAAACCAGAATCACATCACTTGCAAGAAGCTTCTTGTTCTTCTTAACCCAGGCCGGAAGAGAAGGACTTCCAATCTCCTCCTCACCCTCAAATATGAACTTTACATTGTGCTTAAGTTTCTTTGTCTTAACAAGATACTCAAATGCTTTAATATGCATAAAGAGCTGGCCCTTATCATCATTGGCACCTCTTCCCCAAATTGCACCATCGTGAACTTCAGGCTTGAAAGGATCTGATTTCCACTTCTCCAGCGGTTCTGCAGGCTGAACGTCATAGTGGCCGTAAACCATTACTGTCTTGGCTTTTGGAGATACGGTCTTCTTGCCGAATACTACCGGATTGCCATCTGTAGGATAAACGCCGGCCTCATCTGCACCTGCCTCTAAAAGCAACTCTTTTAAGCGGTTGGCACACTTTAACATATCATCCTTGTGCTCCTTTTTTGCACTTATGGACGGAATTCTCATAAGGGAGAAGAGTTCCTCAAAGAACCTCTCTTTATTTTTCTCAATGTACTGTTTCATACTATCAGTATTAAATATCTAATCAATTTTTCAGTCTGCAAATCATACGAGCCCTCTTTAGAAACTCCACTCAAAACCAAAGTTTATTGCAGCACGGTGCTTTGCCTTAACCGTCTTGCCGTTAACCACTTTGGTGCGGTGTGTCATTCTCCAGAAGCAGTCTACTCTGAAGACTCTCAAGATGTTAGTAACGCCAACGCCCATTTCAATGTATGGCTTGCGGAGTGAACTCATACCCTCTGGGAAGAGCATAACCGCATTCATTCCCTCATAGAGAGCACCCGGTCCTGTACCCGGAATGGTGCTGCCCGGATTGCCAATCTTTCCGTCTGTTATACCGTTGTTGCGTCTTGATAGAGTACCGTATCCGGCCTTGAGGGTGAATACCTCTCTCCACTGCAGACGCTTCATAAGAGGAATCTTACCCAGGAAGAATCCTTTGAAGTTATGCTCGTAAAAGAGTGTGGTCCAGGTATCTGAAGCAAACTCATAGAAGTCCATGCAGGCAAAGGAGGTCTTATCCAAGAAGTATGTTCCGTTTCCCTCGTGGAGTTTGAGGAGCGGATAAGGAACCTTACCTATAATTTTTCCTGCAGTAAGATGGAACTTGGATGTTCCCACAGGCGGAAGCTGTAGTTTGTAATCCAGGGTGGACTCTACTCTGAAGTAGCCAAAGTCATTATCTGCCAACCCCTTAACGCCGTAAATGAAATCAAAGGTGAGAACCGGATAATGGGTAAGCACATAAAGTTTGTCAAAGGTTCCTCTGGTAACAGTCTCATCCCAGGAGAAGCGGGCGGTGTAGTGTAACTGGTTGGAAGCAACGCTGGTTACGTGAACGCTGTCCGGCGTGTACATTGGAACGTAACGGTTGGAGTAAACGCGGCGTCCCTCAATAGATATGCTGTTGTTGAAGCCCTGATTCCACTCGTGAATGTAACCCAGTGTATACTCGTTTACCGGGCTGATTCTCTCACTGTTACCCTTGTTGAGCAATGAAGACATAATGTTTGCCTCTGTAAGTGCACCGGCACCTCTTCCCATCTGAAGCACATCTCTGCTGGCACTTGCAATCAGCTTTCTGGTAGGAGTGTTGTTGAACATATACTCCGCCATAATCTTGCCCTTGAAATCGTGGTCTTTGGTACCGTATGCAATATGGCCGGAGAGTCTTAACTTCTTGCTGAAATCTTCCGTAGTACGCCCTCCAAACTGGAAACGCGCGCCCTCAAGGTTGTTGAAACTGAAGAGTTTGAAGTACGGTCCCACTCCAAAGTACTTGAAGTTGTAATAGCCATTAACAAAGGTATTTACAATGGTATAGATGTTACGGTAGAGCGGAACGTTCTTAATGGAATCTACCATCTTGTAAATGTTGCTCTCTTTCTGGCTGAGCGGGAACGGACGGTTGTGCTGCCAATAATTCTCATCATTAACCAGCGGGTTGCTTGTTGCAGTCGTAACGCTGGTCATAAGATGGGCCACGTTCTCCGGCATAGGCTTGTTGAAGTAAGGATCAAGATAGTCACACTGTCTTCTTCCAAGGAAAGACATCAACTTTGAGGAGTCTCTCATAGTAACTGAGAAATCTGCATACATCTTATCCTGTTTGAAGAACCACAGAGAGTCTTTGCCGTTGTAGGAGCCTCGCCCGCCAACCAGCTGATATTCAGAATCCAGAACAAGGTCTCTGATCCAGTTTACATTGGACCCTTTCTTAAGTTTTACGTGTATCTCCCTAACCGCCCAATCTGCAGAATCTATCCTCATCTCACCGTCAAAAGTTGGAGAAGAGACCATCTTTGCAGGATGGAAACGTATATGGTAAGTCTTTCTTCCGTTTATGTGCAAACTGTCTATTAGGAAGTAATCATAATAGACATTAGGACCTTTGACAGGAGAAGGTATCTGCACATTAAAGAGGTTGATGAAGTCATCATAAAAGTTGGTGCGGATGTGCATGTTGCCGGTAAACTGAGCAATGGTTGCCTCATCTTTCACTCCGGAAATTCTTGTAGCCTCAATAACCTCCTTTGTAGAGGATGGATCCTTCTGCTTATAGAACATTGAGTTGTTCTCAGAAATCATTATTGGGAGGTACGGCTGACCTGAAATTACGGAGGTGTCCATATAGTCAAAGACAAAACCAAAGTTCTTGCGCAGCAGCTTGTTACGTATCTGCTTATCTGCATTCACAAGGTCCAGCTCCATCTTGGTATAGAGGCGGCACTGGTAGCGGTCTCTCTCCTCCGGGTTGTTCATCTTCTTCCCCTTCTCAATGTTGGAGAGAATCCAGCGTATGTAACGGTAATCCGGCTTAACTACAATCTTATCCAGAACGTTGGTCTGAGCCGCCATTACAAAATCTACCTGATTGAAAACGCCCGGCTTGATTTTCTTTTCAGAGAAATCATAACCCATCATCTCCACCCTCAGAAGATCTACCGTCAAATCTCTGGTCTCCAGGGTGTAGTAACCCTCCAGATCTGTAGAGACTCCAATGGTGGTGCCGGGGAAGTAGACACTTGCAAAAGGAAGTCCCTCACCCGTATCAGCAT
The DNA here is from genome assembly GCA_946187365.1 of uncultured Bacteroidales bacterium. Taxonomy (GTDB): domain Bacteria; phylum Bacteroidota; class Bacteroidia; order Bacteroidales; family UBA932; genus Egerieousia. Next base: position 3,922 of record CAMHRD010000015.1, on the reverse strand, counting down.
CTGTAACTCTTCCCTTAATCTTTGTGCTCTGGGCAAGCAGAGAAGAGGAGAGCGCACTAAAAAGCAATATGTATAATAACTTTCTCAAAATCAGTTGTTAAATATGCCCTCATCCAGAGGTTTGTTAAATTCTTTTACCGGAGTCTCGTACAGGGTAACGGAGTTCTTGTCTGTAAGTTTCATAAGGCAGAGAGAGCCGTCCTTCTTGCTGTAGGAGAGTTCCACATTTGAAAGACCTCCCAGAACGGGTTTCTCCACAGTCAGAACAAAGACATAGTATTTATCTGAGTCTTTGTACTCTACGGTTGCCTTGTTCAGGGTTGCCGCCTCCTCAACCTTTCCAGCCACACAGCAGAGCAGTGTCCCCTTCAGCGTCTTCATCATCTGGTTGGTCTTGGCGTTGTAAACAGAGCGGGTGCTTCCGTTAATCACAACCAGTTTATCTCCGTTAATAAGCAGCTGATTCCCTGCAGGTTTGCTGTACTGCATATTGAGCTGAGAGGTCTTTGGAGAGAAGTACAAAGTACCCTCTCTAACGTCATCCTTCTTAAGCCCCTTAAGCGTCTTAGTCTGTTTGAACGGAGAGATAACCGTTGTGTATGAGGCGTTTGCCTTAAGCACGGCAGCAAGAGCCTGCTCCTTTGTCTGCGCAAAGCAGAGAACGGAAAAGAGAATTCCCGCAACCGTCATCAATATCTTTTTCATCTTCATTTTAATCAACGTCAAAAATTACTTCAAGAACCTTACCACACTCTCTCTGCCCAATATCTGGGAGCAGGTCAGAAGCGCCGTTAAGCTGGTTCCCAAAATCCCGTGCAAGTTAAGATTTTGTCCCGTAAAAAAGAGGTTTTTGAGTGGACTCTTTGGCGCCAAAAGTGTCTTTTCAATGCTGTTGCAATCCTTTCTTATGCCGTAAGCCGTGCCCTCTGGAGCCCCTAAATAATCTCGATAGGTAAGCGGAGTGCTTGTATAACACCTCTCTACGCTCTCTCTAAGGTGCGGAATAATCCTCTCCGCCAGAGCCAGGCACTCCTCCGCCTTTCTCTCTTTGAATTCCCTATATTCTTCTCCGCGATGGCCCACCGTAGTATCCGCCCACTTTGCAACCTCAGCGTAACTCATAGGGGTGAGAATATCCATATAGGTTGCAAACCTCTCCCCCTCCTTTGGAACCTGCTGAGTAATCAAAAGGCCACAAACTTTCCCCTTTGCACTCTCATCCTTTACGTCCCATACGGATCTCAGCTCCGGTGTGTAGTAATAACGATTACGGTTAACATACGGAACAGCATCTTTTTTAAGACGGAGATTAAGCGTAAAGAAACCGTAGGTCTGCTCCAGCTTATTGATTCTGCGGCGGAAAATCTTTCTTACAGAGCCGCTCTCCTTCAGCAGTTTAAGAGTAGTCTGAGGAGTAAGGTCTGAGATAATGTAGTCTGCAAAAAGGCTCTCGGTATTCTTTGCGCGGCAAACCTCAACAGAGGAGCATACTCCATTATCTTCCTTAATCTCAACCGCTTGCCACCCCCTCATTATAAAGCCTCCCATCTTCTCTATGGAATTTGCAAGAGTCTCCGTAATCTGGGAACCTCTGCCTCTGAGCCTCCAGGCACTCTGAACAAAGGAGTTGTTAATCTGAGCAAAAGTGTAAAGCGGAAGAGTTGGACGGTTAAGTTCCAACTTTAGTGAGGTTCCGCTAATTACATCCAGGAGCGCTCCCTCTCCAACGCTCTCCTTCAGAAAGTTATAAGCGTTGCACAAGAAGAGTTCATTAAGGGATGAGAGTCCGTTCCCCTCCTTTAAAAGAGGGTCTGTAATCTTGCTTCCAACATCTTTTAAGAAGGCAGAATAACGCTTTATCTCTTCAGAACTATTTGGAAAATAGGAGGAGAGTCTCTCTGCAAAAGCAGTATGGCCGTTAGATAAAAGGTAGCTTTTGTCTTTAAGGAAAACCTCGTCAAAACCATCTCTATCCAGCTGATGCCAAGGGAGTTCCATAAGGCCAAAGAAAGAAAAGAGGCGCTCCAGAATCTCTCCCTTTGCAAGGGCACCAACATAGTGGAAGCCGGTATCAAACTCATCCTCTCCACGTCTGAAACTCTGAAGGGAGCCGCCCACCACCGGGTTCTTCTCCACAACGCACACGCTCATGCCGCTTTGGGCCAGAATGTAAGCACACTCCAAGCCTCCTATTCCGCTTCCAATTATCAGAGCATCAAACTTTTGCATACTATTGTTTCTTAGCCTTAAATCTTTGCAGTTTGTAGTAAAGATACGGCTGCAGGGTAAAGGTAATCAAAATTGTAGAAGCCATTCCAATAAGGGTGGAGAATCCTATGGAGTGGATTGCAGGATGCACTGCAAACATCAGTGAACCAACTGCAAGAATGAGCATAACCGCAGAGAAGAAAATTGCAGTGCGGTGGTAACGGATAAGCTCTCCGCTGATGTCTCCTCTTATGAGACCGTCCATCACAAAGATGCTGTAATCCACGCCCATACCAAAGATGAAGGTGGAGATTACAATGTTAATTAGATTGAACTCAATGTTCAAAACCGCCATAACTCCAAGCACAATATACCAGCTCATAAACATAGGGAGGAAGGCAATTATTGCGTGGATTATATTTCTGAAGGCAATGAGCAGAATCAGCAGCACAAAGAGAGAGGAGATTATTAGCACGGTGTTAAAATCGTGGTTCATAATGGCCAGCATATCAGTTGTGTAGAAGAACGGATCTACTACAAGCAATCCATCTTTGAGTTCTGCCTTTGAGGCCAGAAGAGCGGAGATCTCCTCCAAAGTTTCTGCATCTGCCGTCTTAACGTTTGTAAAGACAAGGTATGTTCCGTCCTCTCTCTGCTCAATGAAGTTACACATTATCTCCTCCGGAATCACATCTGAATGATATACATCCACCGGTGTATACTCCTTACTCAGAGCCTCATAGAACGGTTCAAACATTTCCGGCTCCAGGCCGTTTTTCTCCGCTGCACTCTTTGTTGTTTTAATAAGTGAGTTTATCTTTTCCGGAGTGAAGTAACTCTTCCAACTTTCAATCCTTGCAGACTGTTCGCTCCCTGCAACAAGCAGAGAGGAGAGATTTGTAAAGGATGAAATCTTCCCCTCGTTCTTTAGTTTTTTGCACTCCTCATTCAGAAGGGAATTAAGCATAAGAGCAGAATCCAAATCCTTGGAAAAGGCTGCAAAATAGAGGGTTCTGCAACCGCCGTCTATCTTTGCACGGTAGAGAGAATCTGCCAGCATCACACGAGGTTCATAGTAACCAATGTGGTGAAGATCCTCATCAAAGTGAGCGCGTCCTCTTGTGTAAATTGCGCTCGTCACAAACAAAACAACGGCAAGCAGCACCAGCCAACCTTTTTTCCAGTACGGGTAAGTGGTTATCTTCTCAATAGTTGCAAAAGCCTTCTCGTTTTTCTTAGAGGGCTTTCCGCTAAAGAACTGAGGAAGGAAAAAGAGTGCAAAGAGTGTGGTTCCAATCATCACCAGAGAGGCGGTGATTCCAAAATCTCTCAGCAGTGAAGAGCGTGTAAAGATAAGACCTAGAAGAGAGCCCACCGTTGTTATGCAACCCAGCGTTACAGGCTTTGCCTGTTCCTTTATAACACGCTCAACATCAGCAATGTATTTATGGTGCGTTATTATGTGTATGCAGTAACTGAGAGCCACTCCCACAACTATACATCCAATGCCCAGAGCAATGAATGACATCTGCCCCTGAATGAGATAGACTATTGCAATTGCAAAGACAACTCCGTAAAGAAGCGGAAGCAAAAGATAGAGAGCCGTGTTTTTTGTCCTAAAGCAGAAGCCTATGATTAAGAGTATGATAATCAAAGCAGAGGAGACGGTGTAAATCAAATCTTTCTTTATGCGTTTTGCATTGTAAACGCTCTG
>CAMHRD010000014.1 GCA_946187365.1 uncultured Bacteroidales bacterium | reverse complement strand
GGTCTGGATAATGCATCGCAGATGAAAAACCTCACCGTAGAGCTTCTGAAGAGGGGTTGGACGGTGGAAGAGCTGAGGGGCTTCTGGGGAGGAAACCTGCTTAGGGTCTGGGAAAAGTGCGAAAAATATGCTTCAGATTTCCAAAATGGGAGGTAACAAAAATTTTGCAAATTCATAATTGATTGAAAATGGGGGTCTTGACCTCCATTTTTTTTGTGCCAAAATGATTGAAAATTTTTTCAAAAAAGTTTGCAGATTCGGATATTTGTTTTACCTTTGCGTCCCAACATTTCGGTTCCGTTACAGCCAAAGTGTTGAAAATTAACAAGATAAAGCGTAAAAAGCGATGTTACAACCAAAGAAAACCAAATTTAGAAGGATGCAGAAGGGCCGCATGAAAGGTAAGGCCCAGAGGGGAGCTCAGCTTGCTTTCGGTTCCTTCGGTATCAAGACTCTTGAGTCTTGTTGGATGACTGGCCAGCAGATTGAGGCTGCACGTCAGGCCGTTGTTCGTTATATGAAACGTGAGGGTTACGTATGGATCCGCATATTCCCTGATAAACCATTTACCAAGAAGCCTGCAGAGGTACGTATGGGTAAAGGTAAGGGTAATCCTGAGGGATTCGTTGCACCTGTAACGCCTGGAAGAATGCTCATTGAGGTGGACGGAGTTCCTGTTGAGGTTGCAAGAGAGGCCCTCAGACTCGGAGCACAGAAATTGCCCGTATCTACAAAGTTTGTAGTAAGAAGGGATTTTGTTAAACAATAAGAAGAGGTAAGATTATGGATATTAAAGAAATACGTGAAATGAGCGAGAAGGATCTCAGAGAGCGCATCCAGACTAACCGCGCTGCTTTGAACCAGATGCTTCTTAACCACGCTGTCTCTCCATTAGAGAACACTTCTCAGATAAAGAAGGCAAAGAAAGATATCACAAGAATGCTTACTGTCTTGAGTGAGATTGAGAATAAAAAACAGAGTAAATAATGGAAAGAAAGCTTAGGAAAACCAGAATAGGTGTTGTGGTCAGCAACAAGATGGACAAGAGCGCCGTTGTTGCCGTAAAGACTAAAGAGAAACACCCTATTTACGGCAAGTTCGTAAATAAAACCACAAAGTTTGTAGCGCATGATGAGAAGAACGAGTGTTCAGAGGGTGATACCGTTAAGATTATGGAGACCCGTCCTCTCTCTAAGACAAAGCGTTGGAGATTAGTTGAAATCGTTGAAAAAGTTAAATAAGCTATGATACAGCAGGAAACAAGATTAATGGTAGCCGATAACAGCGGTGCAAAGGAGGTCCTCTGCATCCGTGTTCTGGGTGGTACAAAGCGTCGTTATGCTGGTGTAGGAGATAAGATTGTTGTAGCAGTAAAGAGCGCCATCCCGGGAGCAGACGCCAAGAAAGGCTCTGTGTCTAAGGCAGTTGTAGTAAGAACTAAGAAAGAGATCCGCAGACCGGATGGTTCTTATATCAGATTTGACGAGAACGCCTGCGTCCTTTTGGACAACCAAGGTGAGGTTAAGGGAACACGTATCTTTGGCCCGGTTGCCAGAGAGCTGCGTGATAATTATATGAAGATTGTTTCACTTGCCCCTGAGGTACTTTAATCATAGGAGGTATAGCAATGAATGTAAAATTACACGTTAAGAAAGGTGATATGGTCTTCGTAAATGCCGGTAACGAGAAGGGAAAGACCGGTAAGATCCTCAGTGTTGACCGTAAAAATATGCGCGCTATTGTTGAGGGACTCAACATGGTAAGCAAGCACACTAAGCCAAATGCTCAGAACCCACAGGGTGGTATTATTAAGCAGGAGGCATCTATTCACATCTCTAACTTGCAGGTTGTAGATCCTGTTAAGGGTGGTCCTACAAGAATCGGACGCCGTCTGAATGACAAGGGCAAACTTGTACGTTACGCTAAAAAATCAGGGGAGGAAATCAAATAATGGCAAAGGAAGTAAAGAAAGAGCAGGCTGCTAAGCAGAATGCTAAACAGGCTAAAGATTCCAAGGGATCAAAGAAGAGCTCAGGCGAGCAGGTAGTTCCTAAGGGATGGGTTCCAAACATTCAGAAAGAGTACAAAGAGCGTATAATGGGAGAACTTCAGAAGCAGTTCAACTTCAAGTCTGCAATGCAGATTCCACGCCTTAAGAAAATTACTATCAATCAGGGAGTTGGAATAGCATCACAGGATAAGAAACTTGTTGAGAACGCAGCTGAGGAGTTGGCTCTCATCACAGGTCAGAAGGCAGTTCTTACCTATTCAAGAAAGGATATTGCTTCCTTCAAACTTAGAAGAGGAATGCCTATTGGTTGTAAGGTAACTCTCCGCCGTGCAAAGATGTACGAGTTTATGGAGAGACTCGTTAAGGTTTCACTTCCGCGAATCAGAGATTTCAAGGGCGTGGAGGAGAAGTTTGACGGAAAGGGCAACTATACACTTGGACTTAAAGAGCAGATCATATTCCCGGAGATTGATATTGACAAGGTATCAAAGGTTCTTGGAATGGAGATCACATTCGTAACAAGCACAACAAAGGACGAGGAGGCAAGAGCTCTCCTGGCTGCATTTGGAGTTCCTTTCAAGAAGAAATAATAGAAAACAGATAGTATATGGCAAAAGAATCAATGAAAGCGCGTGAAGTAAAGCGCGCCAAGCTATGCGCCAAATATGCTGAGAAACGCAAACAACTGAAGGCTGAGGGTAACTATGCAGCTCTGGATAAGCTTCCTAAGAACGCTTCTCCTGTAAGACTTCACAACCGCTGCTCTCTTACCGGAAGACCAAAGGGATATATGCGCGTATTCGGCATAAGCAGAATTCAGTTCAGAGAGATGGCCAGCAAAGGTCTGATCCCTGGAGTACGCAAAGCTAGCTGGTAACAGCAAAGTGGATATCGATTATTTATTAAAAACTTAAAAACAATGACTGATCCAATTTCAGACTTTTTGACAAGAATCAGGAACGCCTACAGAGCAAACCATAAGGTTGTTGAGATTCCTGCCTCCAAAATGAAGCAAGAGCTTACAAGAGTTCTCTTTGAGAAGGGTTACATCTTGAGCTACAAGGTAGTGGAGGAGAAACCAGTAGGAAAAATTAAGATAGCACTCAAGTACCACCCAGAGACTCACACTCCTGCAATTAAGAAGATAGTAAGAGTTAGCCGTCCGGGTCTTCGTCAGTACAGCGGAGTGGAGAAGATGCCTAGAGTTCTCAACGGACTCGGAATAGCTATCCTTTCTACTTCAAAGGGTATTATCACAGATAAGGAAGCTCGTCTGCAGAATGTTGGCGGCGAGGTGCTTTGCTACGTTTATTAATAGAATAACATTTTAATTATGTCAAGAATAGGAAAATTACCTGTAAGCCTTCCACAAGGAGTTACAATCTCCGTAGATAAGGAGAATGTGGTTAAGGTTAAAGGCCCTAAGGGAGAACTCTCACAGAAGGTTGATCCGGATATTGAGGTCTCCGTAGAGGGAGGCGTGGTAACTGTAAAAAGACCTACAGACCAGCCGCGCCACAGATCTATGCATGGACTTTACCGTGCTTTGATACACAATATGGTTGTTGGAGTATCTGAGGGTTATCAGACAAAGCAGGAGCTTGTTGGTGTCGGTTACCGCGTTGAGGCAGCTGGACAGCTTCTCAAGTTCTCTTTGGGCTTCTCTCACGATATTTATCTCCAGCTCCCAAGCGAGGTTACCGCTGAGGTTCCTCAGGTTAAGAAGGGTGCTAACCCAATTTTGATTCTCAACAGTTCAGACAAGCAGCTTCTTGGTATGGTAGCAGCTAAGATCCGTTCATTCCGTAAGCCGGAGCCTTACAAGGGTAAAGGTATTAAGTTTGAGGGTGAGCAGATTCGCAGAAAGGCTGGTAAGACCGCTGCAGCTAAATAATTAGGAGGATAAGATATGAATAAAATAGAAAGAAGACAGAGAATTCGTTATCGTATCCGCAAGGTTGTTAACGGTACTGCGGAGAGACCAAGAATGAGCATTTTCAGATCCAACAAGCAGATATACGTTCAGTTCATAGATGACGTCAACGGCGTTACTTTGGCTGCCGTTTCCTCTATGGACAAGGCCGTTGCTCCTCAGACTGAGGGCAAGACCAAGATTGAGGTTGCTGCTCTTGTAGGTGAGGCTGCCGCTAAGGTTGCCGCTGAAAAGGGTATCAAAGAGGTTGCCTTTGACAGAGGAGGTTACCTCTATCACGGAAGAGTTAAAAGTTTGGCAGATGCCGCACGTAAGGGCGGTCTTAAATTCTAATGACTATGGCAGAAAATAATAAGAACAAAGAGGTAAGAACTACAGACCTGGAACTTAAAGACAGGTTGGTGGCAGTTAGAAGAGTTACCAAAGTTACCAAAGGAGGTCGTCACTTCAGCTTTGCTGCTATAGTAGTAGTTGGAGATGAGAAGAGCGTTGTAGGTTACGGACTTGGCAAGGCCAACGAGGTTACCACCGCAATCTCCAAAGGCATTGAGGATGCAAAGAAGAACCTTGTTAAGGTTCCTGTATACAAGAACACCATTCCACACGAGCAGACTGCTAAATTCGGTGGTGCTGAGGTATTTATGAAGCCTGCAGCTCCTGGTACCGGAGTGAAGGCAGGAGGTGCTATGCGTGCAGTGTTTGAGTCTGTAGGCATTCACGATGTGCTTGCAAAATCAAAGGGTTCGTCTAACCCTCACAACCTGGTAAAGGCTACGATTGCTGCTCTTGCACAGATGAGAGACGCTTACACCGTTGCAGGTTTGAGAGGCGTGCCTATGAAGAATGTATTTAACGGTTAAGGAGGAGTGAGAAATGGCAAAAGTTAAAGTCACACAGGTAAAAGGAAAAAGTGGTGCGACAAAGAGACAGATTGCAACACTCGAGGCCTTAGGAATCAAGAAGATTCACCACAGCGTAGAAGTTGAACTGACTTCAGTTACAAAGGGTATGATTGAGAAGGTTCGTCACCTTGTAACAGTAGAAGAAATTTAAGGAGGAATAGAGAATGAAACTTAATACATTAAAACCTGCAAAGGGTTCTTTGGGAAAGGAAAAGAGAATCGGCCGCGGCGAGGGTTCCGGACACGGTGGAACTGCAACACGCGGTATGAACGGTGCTAAGCAGCGCAGCGGTTATTCTGCAAAGCTTGGTTTCCAGGGCGGTCAGATGCCTATCCAGAGACAGTTGCCTAAGTTTGGCTTCAACAACCCTAACAAAGTTGAATATAAAGTTATCAACCTCTCTTCACTTCAGGCTCTTAGCGAGAAACTCAAAGTTGAGGAGATCAGCAGAGAGACTCTGATTGAGAACGGACTCGTTTCAAAGAAGGATCTTGTTAAGATTCTCGGAAACGGTGAGCTTAAGGCAAAACTGAACGTTTCTGCCAACGCTTTCTCAAAATCAGCCATTGCAAAAATAGAAGCATTGAACGGTACTGCAACAGTAATCAAGTAACAAAAAATGAAGAAGTTTATTGAAACTATAAGGAACATCTTCAAGATTGAGGATCTTAAAAACAGAATCATTTACACTCTGCTTTTGATTCTCGTGTACCGTCTTGGGAGCTTTGTAGTTATGCCGGGTATCAATCCTCACCTGATTGCAGATTCAAATCTGACTGCACAGACTTCTGAGGGTCTTCTCGGTTTGCTCAACATGTTCTCCGGCGGTGCGTTTGGAAATGCTTCCATATTTGCACTCGGTGTAATGCCTTACATCTCTGCATCTATCGTTCTTCAGCTTTTGGGTATTATGATTCCATATTTCCAGAAGCTTCAGAAGGAGGGTGAGAGCGGAAGAAGGAAAATGAACCAGTGGACCCGTTATCTGACCATTTTAATTCTTGCAGTACAAGGTCCTGCATATCTTACCAACCTTCATGCACAGCTTCCGCAGGAGGCGTTCCTTATTAAGGGCTTCTCCTTCAACCTGTTTGCAACCTTGGTTCTTATAGGTGGAACTATGTTCATCATGTGGTTGGGCGAGAGAATTACAGACCGCGGTATTGGTAACGGTATCTCACTTATCATCATGATCGGTATCGTGGCAAGATTGCCTCACGCTCTTCTTGCTGAGATTGGTACAAGAACCAGTGGTGGTGTAGGAGGTCCTCTGATGCTTATAGTTGAGTTCATACTTCTCTTTGTCATCTTTGCACTTACAATTGCACTGGTACAGGGAACCCGCAAGATTCCGGTACAGTATGCAAAGAGAATTGTGGGTAACAAGCAGTACGGTGGTGTTAGACAGTATATCCCATTAAAGATCAATGCTGCCAACGTTATGCCTATCATCTTTGCTCAGGCACTGATGATGTTCCCTCTGCTTTTCTCTCACTTTGACGCAACTAGAGGATTCGCTGCAACATTCTCAAACATAAGGGGTTTCTGGTATAACGCAGTATTCGCATTCCTTATCATCATCTTCACATACTTCTATACAACCGTCATTATCAATCCAACACAGATGGCGGAGGAGATGAAGAAGAACGGTGGATTTATTCCTGGCGTTAAGCCTGGTAAGGCAACTGCAGAGTACATTGATTCCGTAATGAGTAGAATTACTCTTCCGGGTTCCATCTTCCTTGCAATAGTAGGTATCCTTCCTGCACTTGCAATGATTGTGGGTGTAAACAACCAGTTTGCACAGTTCTACGGAGGTACTTCACTGCTTATTATGGTGGGTGTTGTATTGGATACGCTGCAGCAGATTGAGAGCCACTTGCTGATGAGACATTACGACGGACTTACAAAAACCGGAAGGTTGAAAGGACGCTAAAATAGAGTTTTCAGAGTTCGTTAGTTGATATAAGATGGTACACTACAAGACATTGGAAGAAATAGAGATTCTCAGAGAGAATGCTATCCTTGTCTCTAAAACCCTGGCGGAGGTTGGCAAGCACATTGCTCCCGGTGTAACAACCAGGCAGCTTGATAAGATTGCAGAAACCTTTATCCGCGATAACGGAGCAGTGCCGGGTTTCCTTGGGTACGGCGGTTTTCCCGCAACACTCTGCCTCTCTGTAAATGAGGTGGTTGTGCACGGGATTCCGGATGATACCGTGCTCAAGGAGGGTGATATCGTCTCAGTAGATTGTGGCACTGTCTATAAAGGCTTTTACGGAGATTCCGCCTACACTTTTCCGGTAGGAGAGGTGGACAAAGAGACAGCTTTTCTTCTCAAGACTACGGAAGAGAGCTTGTATCTGGGTGCTGCTCAGGCAATTGACGGAAACAGAATCGGGGACATTGGTCACGCTGTTCAGTCATATTGTGAAGAGAGAGGTTTCTCTGTAGTAAGGGAGTTGGTTGGCCACGGCCTCGGCAGAGATATGCATGAGGATCCTATGGTTCCCAACTACGGAAAGCCGGGAAGCGGTAAGAAGCTCAGGGAAGGTATGGTGATATGCATTGAGCCTATGATTAACGCAGGCAAAAAAGATGTGTATGAGAGAAAGAACGGCTGGAGCGTTGCTACCGTAGACGGTAAAAAATCTGCTCACTTTGAGTTTACCGTTGCTGTAAAGAAGGGTAAACCGGAGATATTGACAACATTTGATTACATTAAAAAACTAAAGGAAAGCTGATATGGCAAAACAGGAAGCAATTGAAAGAGACGGCGTAATACTTGAGGCTCTGTCCAATGCAATGTTCAAGGTTGAACTGGACAACGGTCCGGTGATTATTGCGCATATTTCAGGCAAGATGCGTATGCACTACATCAAGATTCTTCCGGGAGATAGGGTTAAGGTAGAGATGTCTCCGTATGACCTTACAAAGGGAAGAATATCCTTCAGATACAAGTAATGTAATTGGCTCGTAAAGAATAAATTATAAAAACAAAATACTATGAAAGTCAAAGCTTCAGTAAAAAAGCGCAGCGATGATTGCAAGATTGTAAGACGCAAGGGACGCGTTTACATCATCTGCAAGAAGAACCCTAAGTTCAAGATGCGTCAGGGTTAATAAACCTTGCTAACGGATTGTTAAACAGAAAAATTTTCTAATCAAGTAAACAATAGAATATGGCACGTATAGCCGGTGTAGATTTACCAAAAAACAAAAGGGGAGAGATAGGTCTTACCTATATCTTCGGAATTGGTCGCAGTTCTGCCCAAAAAATCCTTGATAAAAACAGCATAGACCGCAACATCAAGGTGCAGGATTGGACAGATGACCAGATTGCTGCAATAAGAAAGACGATTGCAGACGAGTATAAGATTGAGGGCGAGCTCCGTACCGCCACTCAGCTGAACATCAAGCGTCTTATGGATATCGGATGTTACAGAGGTATCCGTCATAGACTGGGTCTGCCTGTAAGAGGTCAGAGCACTAAGAATAACGCCCGTACCCGCAAGGGCAAGAAGAAGACCGTTGCCAACAAGAAGAAGGCAACCAAATAATGGGAGGACTTAGATTATGGCAAAGAAAGTAGTATCAAACAGAAAGAGAGTTGTAAAGGTAGACGCTGTGGGTCAGGCCCATATCTCCTCTACGTTCAACAACGTTATAGTAACCTTGACCAATTCTAAGGGTCAGGTTATCAGCTGGTCCTCAGCCGGTAAGATGGGCTTCAGAGGATCAAAGAAGAACACTCCGTATGCAGCGCAGGTTGCTGCTGAAGATTGTGCAAAGGTTGCATTCGACGCAGGTCTGCACAAGGTAAAGGCATTTGTAAAGGGTCCTGGCGCAGGCCGCGAGTCCGCCATCAGGGCCATTCATAACGCAGGTATCGAAGTAACCGAGATCGTAGACGTTACTCCGCTTCCTCACAATGGTTGCCGTCCAAAGGGCCGCCGTAGAGTTTAACTGATTAATCGTATAAGAATATGGCTAGATATACTGGACCAAAAACAAAGATTGCTCGCAAATTCGGTGAGCCTATTTATGGACCTGACAAGGCCTATGAGAAGAGAGTTAGAGATAACAAGAACTACCCTTCAGGCCAGCACGGTGCAGCAAAGAAGAGAAAGAAAGTTTCAGAGTACGGTACTCAGTTAAAGGAGAAAGAGAAAGTAAAGTATACTTACGGCGTTCTTGAGAGACAGTTCCGTAACCTCTATACTGAGGCTTCAAGGATGAAGGGAGTTAAGGGTACAAACCTTATCATGCTCCTTGAGTCCAGACTGGACAATATCGTCTACAGGCTTGGTATCGCTCCTACAAGAGCAGCTGCAAGACAGCTCGTAAGCCATCGTCACATTGTTCTTAACGGCGATGTTATGGGTATTCCTTCAGCTCACGTTAAACCTGGTGATGTAGTTGGAGTCAGAGAGAGATCAAAGAGTCTTGAGGTTGTGCAGGCTTCATTGGCTGCAGCTCCGGCTCACTACTCTTGGCTCGAGTGGAACCCTGAGAAACTTGAGGGTAAATTCTTAAATTTGCCTGACAGAACAGAGATTCCAGAAAATATTAACGAGCAGCTGATCGTCGAGTTGTACTCTAAGTAACGGCTCGCCCAACCAATAACCAAAAAAACGAATTAATATGGCGATATTAGCATTTCAAAAACCCGACAAGCTTTTGGTACTCGAATCTACGGATACCTTTGGAAAGTTTGAGTTCAGACCACTCGAACCAAGATATGGAATTACCATTGGTAACGCTTTGAGAAGAGTGCTCTTGTCCTCCCTTGAAGGTTTCGCAATCACATCCGTGAAGATTGAGGGTGTAGACCACGAGTTTGCAACCATCCACGGAGTTATTGAGGGAGTCATTGACATCATTCTCAACCTTAAGAAGGTTAGATTCAAGAGAATGATTGAGACTGAAGAAGGTGAGACCGTTACACTTTCAATTGGGGGTAAGAAAGAGTTTACCGCCGAGGATATATCTAAGAAGCTCTCCTCTTTCAAGGTTCTCAACCCAGAGCAGCATATCTGCTCTATGGAAGAGTCTGTTAAACTGGTAGTTACTTTAACTATCGGGAAAGGAAGAGGCTGGGTGCCTGCAGATGAGAACAAGAATGAGAACGCTCCTGTTGGAACAATTGCAATAGACTCCATCTTCACACCTATTGTGAATGTGAAGTACACCGTGGCTCCTTGCCGTATTGCACAGAAGACAGACTATGAGTCTCTCTCTCTGGAGATTACAACAGACGGTTCCATCCATCCAAAAGATGCTCTCCTTGAGGCGGCTAAGATTCTGATATATCACTTTATGCTCTTCTCTGAGGACAAACTTGAGATTGAGGACCCTGGTAAGACAGAGGAAAATTCTCTCAACGAGGACGATATGAGAATGAGACAGCTTCTGAACAACAAGCTTACAGATCAAGATCTTTCAGTAAGAGCTATCAACTGCCTCAAAGCAGCTGATATTGAAACTTTTGCAGACCTTGTATCTCACCAGAAGAGTGAGCTTATGAAGTTCAGAAACTTCGGTAAAAAGTCTATGACAGAGATAGAGGCACTTGTTGAGAAACACGGTCTCCGTTTCGGAATGGATATATCCAAGTATAAAATTGAAAAATAGTTTAAGAAATGAGACACAATAAGACAGTTAATCATCTTGGACGTAAGAGCGGACACCGTAAGGCAATGCTTTCAAATATGGCTTGCTCACTCATCATGAACAAGCACATTGAGACTACCCTTGCTAAGGCAAAAGTTCTCAGAACATACGTTGAGCCGCTTATTACCAAGAGCAAGGACGACACTACGGCAAACCGCCGTGTCGTATTCAGCTATCTCAAGCAGAAAGAGGCTGTTACTGAGCTTTTCAGAACAATTGCACCTAAGGTTGCAGAGCGTCCTGGCGGATACACCCGTATCCTCAAGACAGGCTTCAGAGCAGGCGACGCTGCAGACATGGCATTCATTGAGTTGGTTGACTTCAGCGCAGCAGTTCCTCAGAAAGAGGCTAAGGCTGAGAAGAAGGCTACTACCAGAAGAAGCCGTGCAAAGAAGGCCGCTCCAAAGGCTGAGGCTCCAAAGGCTGAGGCAAAAGAGGAGAAGGCAGAAGAGCCAAAAGCTGAATAAGGTATACTAAACCTAACCTACAAAAAAAGAGGGGTTATCTTCACGATAACCCTTTTTTTTGTGATTTGCTCCTTTTTTGCCGAAGAGAGCGCTGACCTTCAGCGGCCCCTCTATTTAGCAAAG
>CAMHRD010000013.1 GCA_946187365.1 uncultured Bacteroidales bacterium | reverse complement strand
AGAGAAATTAGTAATTGTAGAGTCTCCGGCAAAGGCCAAGACCATTGAAAAATTCCTGGGAAAGGGATACACCGTAAAATCTAGTTTCGGACATATTTGCGATCTGCCTAAGAGTTCTTTAGGCATTGACGTTGCAAAGGGATTCAAGCCCGAGTATATAGTTCCGGCAGACAAAAAGAAGGTTGTAAGCGAGCTTAAAGCTCTGGCAGCCAAGGCAGATACCGTTTATCTGGCATCCGATGAGGACCGCGAGGGAGAGGCTATTGCATGGCACCTTCAGAACCAGCTCAAACTTAAGGATGAGAATACTAAAAGAATTGTATTCCATGAGATTACAAAGGATGCAATTCTCAATGCCGTAGAGAATCCGAGAAGCGTAGACGAGAACCTGGTTGAGGCTCAGCAGGCCCGCCGCGTTCTGGACAGAATTGTGGGATTCGAGCTTTCACCGGTGCTTTGGAGAAAGGTGGGAAAGGGACTTTCCGCAGGAAGAGTACAGTCTGTTGCCGTAAGGCTCATAGTGGATAGAGAGCGTGAAATCCAGCACTTTGAAGCCTCTCAGTTCTACAAGGTTACCGCCCTCTTTACTCTAAATGGTAAAACTAAACTTGCCGCCACTTTAGACGCTAAGTTCAATACCAAGGAGGAGGCAATGCGCTTTTTGGAGCTCTGCAACAGCGGCTGCCGCTTCAATGTCTCCTCTGTAGAGAAGAAGGAGGCATCACGCTGCCCGGCACCTCCTTTTACCACCTCCGCACTTCAGCAGGAGGCGAGTCGCAAGTTGGGCTTCTCCGTCTCCCAGACAATGAGAATTGCTCAGAAACTCTACGAGAGCGGACTCATTACATATATGAGAACAGACTCCACCAACCTCTCATCTCTGGCCATTAATACAATAAAGCAGGCCGTAGTTGAGAATTACGGTGAGAATTATTCCAAAGTACGTCAGTATCACACACATACAAAGGGTGCCCAGGAGGCCCACGAGGCTATCCGCCCTACCTACGCCGCTAACAAGACAATAGAGGGAACCGCACCTGAGAAGAAACTCTATGAACTTATATGGAAGAGAGCGGTTGCATCTCAGATGGCAGATGCCAAGGTTGAGAAGACAACAGTTACAATCTCTTCTGACAAGTTCTCTGAGAAGTTCATCTGCGAGGGTGAGCAGATTCTCTTTGACGGATTCCTCAAACTCTATATTGAGAGTAAGGATGACGAGCCGGAAGAGACATCTGCAAGCCAGATTCTTCCAAACATAGCAAAGGGAGAAGAGCTTACTGCTCTGGAGATTTCAGCACTTCAGAAATATACCCAGAGACCTCCGCGTTACTCTGAAGCTTCACTCGTTAAGAAGATGGAGGAGTTGGGAATCGGAAGACCTAGTACCTACGCTCCAACCATCACAACCATTACCAGCAAGAGAGGTTACGTTGTAAAAGATACACGCCCGGGCGTGGAGAGAGATGTTGTAAAGATCTCTCTTAAAGCACCTTCTGCAGTTGCAGGCAAGGGTAAGATTGAGGAGAGCGTACAGAAGGAGAAGAGCGGAAGCGAGAAGAACAAACTCTTCCCAATGGATATGGGAACCGTTGTTACCAAGTATCTGGAGGATAACTTTGGGGTGATTATGGATTACGGATTCACCGCAAAGATTGAGGAGGACTTTGATGATATAGCAGAAGGCAAACTCCAGTGGACCAGCCTTTTGGACCGCTTCTACGGTCCGTTCCACAAGGACGTTGAGACTCAGACCCAGGAGAAGACTCACGTAAACTCAGAGAGAGAGTTGGGAGTAGATCCTAAAGACGGAAAGGTTATCTCCGTACGTCTGGGCAAGTTTGGTCCTCTGGCACAGAAGGGTGCATCTGATGATCCTAACAAACAGTTTGCATCACTCCATAAAGACCAGTCTATTGAGACCATCACCCTTGATGAGGCACTTAAACTCTTTGAACTTCCTCGCCTTGTGGGAACGCTTGACGGCAAGGAGATTACCGCCGCAATTGGCAGGTTTGGCGCATACGTAAAATATGACGGTAAGTTCTACTCTATCGGGAAAGAGATGGACCCATATACCATTACGGTAGAGCAGGCGCAGCAGGTGATGAAGGCAAAAGAAGAGGCACAGGAGAAGAGCATAATTAAGGAGTTTGCCGCAGAGGATATTCAGATAATCAACGGAAGATACGGCCCTTACATCAAGCACAACGGAGGCAACTACAAGATTCCTAGAACAAAGGGAAGCAAGCCGGCTGCAGAACTTACCCTTGAAGATTGCAAGGCAATCATAGCTAAAAAGTAAGAAGATATATGGCTTCAAAAAGCATCATTGCAGATTACAAAGATCTCTATCTGAGCAAAAAGGCGGAGGAGTATCTCTCCGTAGTTACTCTGGAGAGTTACCTTAAAAATCAGAAGCAGAAAAAGAGTTCCAAAGCAAAAGTGGAAGTGGTTCTCTGCGGAGAGGCTCTCCCATCCCCTTCCAAACTCACACTGGGCAGAAGTTTCTCCTCTGCGCTTATCTCTAACGGAGAGAAGATTCCGGTGGAACTGATTGAGAGAGTTAAAAAACAGAAGAGTTTCTCAGTAATAGGCATTCAGAAATACCTCTTTTATCCTGAGCTTGAGGTAGCCATGAACGATTGCGGTTTTGAGACTCTTAACCTTGGTCCGTTCAGGGATGATATGACCCTCTGCGAGCCAATGCTCCGTTACTCCAAGTATATCTTCATGGATATGACATCCTTAAGATGGGGAGAGTTCCCAAGCGAGAATAACAATAACCCTAACGGATTTACCGCCAATGAGATTTGCCAGGTGGCAAGGTACATTGGTTTCTCCTGCTCTCTTAAGACGGTCTTCCTCTTTGGCTACTCGGAGAAGAACCTCAGCAGCGTATGCAGCCGTCTCATTGCCCAAATCATCTGGCATATTGCAGACGGAGTGGCAAACAACATCATAGAAGACCCGTCACAGGAGTTCAAGAAGGGCAAACTCTCCTCACAGTTTGAGCACAAGATTGTAGACTTCTGCTCCCAGGGAGACAATATCACCTTCATAATGAGCGTTGCCACAGGCCGCTGGTGGATGGAAGTTCCGGTGGTAAAGAATAACACCGCAGAGTTAGTTCCTTGTACTGCAGGAGATTATAACAGTGCAACAGAGGGCCAGGTGCCTGTCAGATGGCTCTATTCTTACAATAGACTTAATACTTTGTAACATTTTTAAAGTTTTTTACTGATTTGTAAGAAAAATTGTTATTTTTGTAACAGTTCAATGCAAAACAGTTAAAAAACAGAATATGCCAAAGTATCAAATTGACGAGACCGATCAGAAAATTCTCTCCGCTCTGGTTAAGAACGCCAGAACTCCTTTCTTGGAAATAGCAAGAGACTGCGGCGTTTCAGGTGCTGCTATTCATCAGAGATTCAAGAAGATGGAGTCTTTGGGCATCATTACCGGCAGCCGTCTTCTGGTTAAACCTTCAACACTGGGTCTGGATGTATGTGCCTTTGTGGAGGTAAACCTCTCTCCTGTAAACAAATACCCGGAGGTTATTGAGGCTCTGAGAAAAATTTCCGAGGTTGTGGAGTGCCACTTTGTAACAGGCAGACATACCCTGCTTCTGAAGATGTACTGCTTCAATCACGATCACCTTTTGGATATCCTCATAAACACCATACAGAATATCCCAAGCGTAACGGATACGGAAACATTAGTTTCTCTGGACCAGGCAATTGAGCGCCAGGTTTGGGTAAACGACATTGAGGATGATAAGGGATATCACCACAAGAAGGACAAGAAGAATTCCAAAAAGAAATAGTTAAATCAGAGGCAGAAGCACCTTAGCAAACTTAAGGTCTTCCGGAGTGGTAATCTTAAGATTAAACTTGCTCCCCTCAATTGTATCAAACTTATAGCCACTGCTCTCCATTACCGTAGCGTCATCCGTGAAGGTTGGAGAGTATGGTTTTTTATAGGCCTCCTTAAGACGGGTGGAGTCAAAGACCTGAGGGGTCTGTACCAGCATATAATCCTCTCTTACAGCCGGTTTTGAAGAGACAGCCACCCCGTTTTCATCATAAACTTTCTTTCTCATAGATTCCACCACGGAGACCACCGGAATTACGCCGGCACACTCATCATCTATCTTGTAGGTTAAGAGCTCCTTAAGAAGGGTTCTTGGAACAATTGGACGTACGCCGTCATGAACTGCAACAACAGCACCGTTAGGCACCACCTCCAGGGCAGACCTTACAGAGTGAAAGCGGGTCAAACCTCCAGGCACTATTCTATGGCTGAAGAGAAGGTCATGCTCATTGTAGAATGTCTTCCACTCCTCAATATGTGACGGAGGAAGAACCAGCACTATCTCCAAAGGGAGATCCAAAGAGGTAAAGAGCTCTATTGTTCTGAGCAAAATAGGTTTACCGTCCAGATCCAAAAACTGCTTTGGAACCGCAGAGTGCATCCTTCTTCCGCTACCTCCCGCCGTTATAATTGCATAGTACTTCTTTGAGGCCATCTGATGCTATTTTTTTTGAGAAATTGACAGGACAAAAATATAAATAATTGACCTATTATTTATAATTTTGTGGGGTTACATAAAATCAGAAAAAGTGAAAGAGATTAAAAGAGCGCTTATATCCGTCTTTGACAAGGACGGGATTGTTGAAATAGCCGGTTATCTGGCTAAGGAGAACGTTGAGATACTCTCTACGGGGGGTACCGCAGACTTTTTGAGCCAAAACGGCTTTAAGGTTACAAAAGTTGAGGATTTGACCGGCTACCCTTCCATTTTGGGAGGCAGAGTGAAGACCCTCCATCCGGCAGTGTTCGGAGGTATTCTGGGAAGGCGAGATAATCCGCAAGACATTAAGGAGTTTGAAACTTACTCTATCTCCCCGATAGATTTAGTCATAGTAGACCTCTACCCATTCTCGGAGACCGTAGCAAAGGGAGCTTCTCATGAGGATATAATTGAGAAGATAGATATTGGAGGTATCTCACTTATCCGTGCCGCTGCAAAGAACTACAAAGATGTTGTAATCATTGCCTCCAAAGCGCAATATACCAACCTCTTGCAGATACTTAAGGAGCAGGGCTGCCGCACTGAGACCTCTCAGAGAGAGTACCTGGCAGCTACCGCTTTTGCAGTAACCTCCGCATACGACAGTGAAATCTTCAACTACTTTAACAGCAAGGCTAACCTCCCTGCTTTCAACAAGATAATTGATGAGAGCAAGAGTCTGCGTTACGGAGAGAATCCTCATCAGAAGGGAACTTACTTTGGAAGCGCCTCTTCACTTCCAACTCAGATTCACGGCAAGGAACTCTCTCACAACAACTTACTGGACGTTGAGGCAGCCATAGAACTTATTTCGGACTTTAAGGAGACAACCGTTGCAATCATAAAGCACAACAACGCCTGTGGATGCGCAAGTGCTGAAGATGTTCTAACGGCTTGGAACAGAGCCCTTGCCGGAGATCCGGTTTCTGCATTCGGCGGTATCATTGTAACTAACGCAAAGGTAGATCTTCCGGTTGCTGAGGAGATTAACAAACTCTTCTTTGAGGTAATCATTGCACCGTCATACACAGATGAGGCACTTGAGGTGCTCAAGAGCAAGAAGAACCGCATTATATTGGTTAACAAGGGAGTAAAACTTCCTGCAGTAAAGTTCCGTTCACTTCTTGGCGGAGTTCTGGCTCAGGAGAGAGACTCTTACGTTGAGAAACCTGCAGACCTTAAAACAGTTACAACGCTAGCTCCTGAGGAGGGAAAAGTTGAGGATCTTCTCTTTGCAAACAAACTTGTAAAGCATTCAAAGAGTAACGCTATTGTTCTTGCCAAAGATAAACAACTCATTGCCAGCGGAGTGGGACAAACCTCCAGAGTAGATGCACTCAAGCAGGCAATTGAGAAGGCAAAGAACTTTGGCTTTGACACCAATGGTGCAGTTATGGCATCTGATGCATTCTTCCCGTTCAAAGACTGCGTGGAGATTGCATTTGCAAACGGAATTAAAACAGTTATTCAGCCGGGCGGCTCAATTAGGGACGATGAGAGCGTACAGTTCTGCAACGAGAACGGTATTGCTATGGTAATGACCGGAGTACGCCACTTTAAACATTAAAAAACAAAACTAAAAGAATATGGCATTTTCATTTTTGACACAGGAACTTGCAATTGACCTCGGAACGGCCAATACCGTAATCTTTATGAAGGACAAGATTGTGGTTGACGAGCCTTCCATTATTGCAATAGATCAGAATACCAAAAAGCCTATAGCGGTTGGAAAGCAGGCACGTCTGATGCATGAAAAGACCAATCCTAACATCCGCACTATCAGGCCTATGAAGGATGGAGTCATTGCAGACTTCCAGGCTGCCGAACTGATGATCAGAGGAATGATTAAGATGATCAACAACAAGCGCAGTTCTCTCTTTACACCTAACCTCAGAATTGTAATTGCCATTCCAAGCGGCAGTACCGAGGTGGAAACCAGAGCAGTACGAGATGCAGCAGAACATTCCGGAGGCAGAGACGTGAACATCATTCTGGAGCCGATGGCCGCTGCAATTGGTATTGGATTGGATGTGGAAGAGCCTTCAGGTCACATGGTTGTAGATATTGGAGGAGGTACCACCGAGTGTGCAGTTATCTCTCTGGGCGGTATTGTTTGGAACGAGAGCCTAAAGGTTGCGGGAGATGTCTTCACATCTGATATTCAGCAGTATCTGCGCCAGCAGTACAACATCAGAGTTGGAGAGATTACCGCAGAGAAGATAAAGATTGCAGTGGGTGCAGCCATCCCTGAGTTGGAGACTCCGCCGGAGCCGTACATTGCAAAGGGACCTAACCTTATGACCGCA
The DNA here is from genome assembly GCA_946187365.1 of uncultured Bacteroidales bacterium. GTDB lineage: Bacteria > Bacteroidota > Bacteroidia > Bacteroidales > UBA932 > Egerieousia. Next base: position 4,707 of record CAMHRD010000013.1, on the reverse strand, counting down.
TATCCTGTTGAGGTTCCTGTAACAAGCATGGAGATAGCACATTGCCTGGATAAGTCCATTGCAAAACTTGAGACTATGATTGTAAAAGTTCTGGAGCAGACACCTCCTGAGCTTTATGCAGATATTGTCAAAGAGGGTATCTACCTCAGCGGCGGCGGTGCACTCATAAGAGGTCTGGACAAGCGTCTTTCAGACAAACTGAAGATTCCTTTCCACGTTGCGGAAGATCCGCTGAGAGCAGTTGCAAGAGGAACCAACACTGCTCTTAAGAACCTGGCTAAGAGGCACTACCTCCCATACCTTATGAAGTAGAGGTAAATGAAACTTCCTCCGTTAATCTACAACTCCATTGGGAAATTCCTTTTGTTTGTCCTCTTGGAGACGCTCTGCATAATACTGATTGTAAACAACAGCATTGTGCAGCGCTATAGAATTATGGAGGGGGTAAGAGCCTTTCAGTCATTCTTTTGGGAGAAGGGTACGGATGTAAAGAACTACACCCATCTGCGCACAGCCAATCGGGAGCTTTTGGAAGAGAACTCTAAACTGCTGGAGCAGAACACACTCCTAAAAGAGGCGCTGGAAAAGAACAAAGGAGAACAGAAACTCGTCACTCTCCAGGAGCAGATTGAGAAGAACATAGGAGATTCTGCAGCAAGCAATTACACCTTTGTTCTGGCAAAGGTCATTAAGAATACACTCAACTCCGAGCACAACTATCTTATTCTGGATAAGGGAAGCAAAGAGGGCATAACTGAGGATTTGGGAGTGATTACTCCCTCCGCTGTTGTGGGTATTACAAGAGCTGTGGGCCCTCACTACAGTTATGTATACTCCTTCCTAAACCAGCGTCAGAGCATAAGTGCAAAGATCGGCAGTTCAGATGCTTACGGCTCTCTGCACTGGGAAGGCGGCAACATTCACACCGCCTATCTTACGGAGATTCCTCTGAGCGTTGCCGTTGGAAAGGGAGATGTGGTTTACACAAGCGGAAACTCCTCATTCTTCCCATCTGACATACCTGTTGGAAAGAGCGTTTCATACTCAATACTTAACGGAGTTCACAAGAGAGTGAAGGTGGAACTGCTGCAGGATTTTTCTCACCTGGACTACGTTATAATAGTTAAGAATCAAGCACGTAGAGAGATTGATTCTCTCTCCGCCATTAAACCTGCAATGAATACAAAGTGAATTGGCCAAGGTACATAGTGGGAGCTTTGCTGATATTGATTTTGCAACTTCTTGCATCTGCATTTATCAATATCTGGCCGCCGCTTTACATTGCAATAATTCCGCTCTTTATCATACTGCTTCCGGTTCAGACAGATACATACACGCTTATGTTCTGCGGCTTTGCAATTGGTCTTTTAACAGACGCTCTCTCAGACGGAATACTTGGATTGAATGCCGCTGCCTGCACGCTGCTTGCCGCCTGCAAGAATATGATAATAAGGCCTATGCAGCGTTATGACATTCAGCCGGAGGCCTTTGATTTAACATCTGCAGATTTTGATACGAGAAAACTTATAACGCTTCTTATCTTCAGTTATCTCGTATTCTTCATTGCCTATATTCCGTTAGATTCCATTGGAGCATCATCATTCATCTTTATGATTTTCCGCCTGGTAATCAACGTTTTGGTTAACGTTATAATTGCATACTTGCTTGAGAGATTATGGATAAGAAGAATCTTCTCATAGCAGGTATATTGGTTATAGCGCTGGCACTTGTTATCAGGTTGTTCTTTCTTCAGATTATTGATGACAAGTACAAGGTCAATGCGGCCAACAACGCCCTGTTGTATCAGACAAAATATCCTGCACGCGGAGAGATCTATGACCGTAACCACAACACTCTGGTGGGCAACCGCACCACTTACGATATTATGGTTACTCCCAGAGATTTGCAGGAGTTTGACACTGTAGATTTCTGCAACACTTTCCACGCAGACATCAACTCCGTAAGAAGGAAACTCAAGAACTACAGAGACAACAGAAGGAAGGTTGGGTACCAGAGTTTCACCTTCATAAAGCAGGTCTCCGCAAAAGACTATACCCTCTTTGCAGAAAAGCAGTACAAGTTCCCAGGTTTCTATGCAATTAGCAGAACGGCAAGGGTTTACCCATACAAGGCCGGTGCCTCTCTTTACGGTTACATAAACGAGGCAGACTCCGCATACCTTGCAAACAACCCTGAGTACAGACGAGGAGACTACGTGGGAATCACCGGAATAGAGAAATCTTACGAGGATGTTTTAAGGGGCAAGAAGGGCTATAACATAATGGTCAGAGACGTGCATAACAGAGTACGTCAGAGCTTTATGGATGGCAAGTATGATATTGAGGCGGAACCGGGCAAAGATCTGGTGGCCTCTATAGACGGAGAACTGCAGGCCTACGGAGAACGCCTAATGAGTAACAAGGTTGGAAGCATTGTAGCCATTGAGCCGCAAACGGGTGAGATTCTGGCAATTGTATCTGCACCGGGTCTTACAATAGAAGACCTGGACAACATACGCAAGGAGTATTCACGCTTGGCAACTGACCCTTACAAGCCAATGTTCAACCGTGCTGTTATGAGCGCCTACCCTCCGGGCAGCGTATTCAAAACCGTTAACGCACTCATTGCACAACAGAACGGAGTCATTAAACCGGAGACCAGATTCTCCTGTTCCAGAGGCTTTTACTACGGCGGAGGAAAGATGGGTTGCCACGGACATCCATCTCCGCTGGATCTGAAGCAATCCATTATGATGTCCTGCAACGCCTACTACGCCCAAACTTTCCGTGCAATGATGAAAGACCCTAACCACCAGCCAATCTCCAACGCCTTCAACCATTGGAAGGAGCAGGTGAACAGGTTTGGAATTGGCGTAAAACTGGGCAGCGATTTCCCGTCTGAACTTGCTGGAACTCTCCCATCTACAAAGACTTACGATAAGATTCACGGCAAAGGAAGATGGAGCGCCTACAACATTCTCTCTCTTGCAATTGGGCAGGGAGAGGTGGGAGCAACTCCTCTGCAGATTGCCAACCTTGCTGCAATCATAGCAAACAGAGGCTATTACATAATTCCGCATCTTATAAAGAATGCACCCGATTCCGCACGCAGACAAAAATATACGGAGAAGCATTACGTCGGTGTAGACGAGGAACACTTTGGTCCTGTGATTGAGGGAATGTACCTCTCCGTTAACGCACCGACAGGAACGGGAGGAACATCCTGGAGAGCAAGGGTAGAGGGAATAAACGTCTGCGGAAAGACGGGAACCGCGCAAAACCCTCACGGCAAGGACAATTCAGTCTTTATGTGTTTTGCCCCAATGGAGAATCCGAAGATTGCGGTCTGCGTCTATCTGGAGAACGCGGGAGCCGGTGGAAGCTGGGCTGCACCGGTTGCCTCACTGATTGTGGAGAAATATCTCAACAGAGAGGTTAAGAGAAAAGAGTTTGAAGAGGCCATAATTCAGGCCAACCTCAAACAGTTTGTACCGGTTAAAAAGAGGAGATAAGTATGGCATATTATGAGAGATCACAGGCTAGAAGAGTAGATATGGGACTGGTATTCTCATATCTTATTCTGGTTTTGTTCGGCTGGATGAACATCTACTCCGCCGTCTACTCTGAGGAGCACTCCTTCATACTGGATTTCTCCCAAAGGTACGGACTCCAGTTCATCTGGATTCTGATCTCCATAGGAGTTGCCCTATTCATACTCTACATCATAAACCCCGGAAACTATGCCCCAATATCCCCGTTCCTCTACATTGGAATGCTGCTCCTGCTGGCCGCGGTAATCTTCCTGGGAAGAGAGGTAAACGGCTCAAAATCCTGGTTTTTCATAGGCTCCTTCGGATTCCAGCCTGCAGAGTTCTCCAAGATCACAACCTCCCTGCTTCTGGCTTACATAATGAGCCAGTGGAACTTCTCACTCTCCAACCGCAAAGATGCAATGAGGGCCGCTCTTGTAGTTCTGCTCCCTATCCTCCTCATAGTTTTGGAGAAAGAGACGGGCAGCGCTCTGGTCTACCTGGGCCTCATTCTTGTCTTCTATATGGAGGGATTGAGCGGCTGGGTTATAATCCTGGGCCTCAGCCTTATAGCCATCTTTATTATCACGATGGCCGGATCCCCTCTGGCTGCAATTGTCACCGCCATAAGCGCTGCCGCACTCTTAAGAGTGGCCTTCAGCAGAAAGAGCATCTGGCTGCTTACCGCCATACCGCTGATTATTCTTATGTGCTTTATCCCTTCACTCTCAAAGATGGAGACCTTCTCCTTCCTCCGCTCTTTAAGAAGCGAGGTCTGGGCACTCTTACTCTTTATACCTCACACCATTCTCTGGATTAAAGACCTCTTTACCGGAAAGGAGAACAGGCCTTCCTTCTTCCTGCTGCTCAGCCTTTTAAGCGCAGTCATCCTAACCTTCTCCGTAAACTTCATCTTTACCAAAGTTCTCCAGCCGCACCAGAGGGCAAGAATAGAGAACCTCTTTGGAATAACGGAAGATCTGCAGGGAATAGGATACAACGTCCACCAGTCTAAGATTGCAATCGGTTCAGGCGGTCTGCTGGGCAAGGGCTTTTTGAACGGCACTCAGACAAAGTACAACTTTGTGCCTGAGCAGAGTACGGACTTTATCTTCTGCACCGTGGGAGAGGAGTGGGGATTTGCAGGAAGCCTTCTGCTGCTTGCCGTCTATATCTTC
>CAMHRD010000012.1 GCA_946187365.1 uncultured Bacteroidales bacterium | reverse complement strand
GAAGGTATCAGACCAGCAGTAAGCCAGTGCTCCAACCACTCCGCTAACAATCAGTTTCACAGCATCTGCAGTCGCAACCGCTCCATCCTTCAGAAAACCTCCGGCCCTTCTTTCAAAGATCCTTCTAGACAGGTGAACTATCGTGAGATAAAGGAACATTATGGTCAAAGCGGAACAGAGCGCACTCATTGCGTTCACAAGCAGAGCGGCGTGCTCCTTATCTCCAAAGAGGGTAAAAATTCTGGCTATTACCTGAAAGGTTGGGTTTCCGGGAGGATGTCCCACCTCAAGTTTGTATGAAGATGCTATAAACTCTCCGCAGTCCCAAAAACTGGCTGTAGGCTCTATTGTGGAGAGGTAGGTGAAAGAGGCCACCGCCAACACAGCCACCGCCACAATGTTATTAAGCCTTTTGAATCTCTTTATTTCCATCAAATCAAAATTTGTCTATTCGGCAAAGATAACCTTTTAACCCATTTAAATGCTACCTTTGCGGCAGAAAAACGGAATTATGGGTAAAAACGATTGGAAGAAGAGAGAGGGAGTAGTCTTCTCCACAAATCCAAACTTCAACTACAAAAATGATGCAGAAGAGGAACAGGCAGAGACCCTTCCTCCTCAGCAGCAGAAGTTAATTGTTGCAATAGACCGCAGCGGCAGGGCCGGCAAACAGGTAACCCTGGTCAAAGGCTTTGTTGGCTCGGAAGATGATCTCCAGGCTTTGGGCAAGATGCTCAAGACCAAGTGCGGCGTTGGCGGAAGCGTAAAGGAGGGGGAGATTCTCATTCAGGGAGACTTCAGAGACAAACTCGTACAACTCTTAACAGCAGCCGGTTATAAGGCCAAAAGAGGTAACTGATATGTTGCAGGGCACCCTCCTCATAACTGAAGACACGCTTGCCGTAGCAGACAGCACTGCCGTGGATATTGCTGCCACTCAGCAGGTTGTCTCCTCCGTTGAAGGAGGCGTTGGCGGTTTGGGCGGCAGCAAAACGCATTTCACTCAGGTTGAAGCCACTCCGTTTTGCGCAAAACCCAAGGAGGTGGAGATTTTTAACCTTGTGGTGGTGGCGCTGCTCATTGTCTGCTTCCTCATTGCCACCCTCCGCATAGTGGGCGGAGTGGTCAATGCGTGGAGTGCGCTCTTTTCCACCAAGAAACAGCAGGAGATAGATTATGAACTGACCCTCAGGAGCTTAAGGCGAGAGGCCGCTCTCTTTACCACCACCGTGGCACTCTTTGCCGTCACCCGCTCACCGTTGGATTTTATTATCGCCGTGGTTTTCTTCATTCTCTTCTTTCTTGCTCGCGATGGTATCTTCTCCATTTTGGACTATGTTAACTGCACCACTTGTTTCCGTTACATTGGAAGAAACAGCGCAAACTACCTCACAGTCACCTCTTCTGCCGCCATTTTGCTCCTCATTTACAAGCCGTTACTTATACTGCTTGTAGTGTTTCCGGTACTCTTCCTCATAATGGAGGCCAGGGTGATTTTCAAAAACAAGTTTTCTCTTTTTTTCTACATTTTATATCTTTGCACCCTTGAAATTTTACCGGTGGCACTGATTGTAAAATTAATTTTGAGATGAAGATAGACAGAATTCTTATAGCTCAGCCGGGCGTTGCAAGTGCAAATCCTCACTATGCAAACCTCATCCATAAATATAACGTTAAGATAGACTTTAAGCCTTTCTTCAGCATGGTTCCTCTGAGTGTCAGAGAGTTCCGCGCACAGAAGGTTAACATCCCAGACTATACTGCAATAGTATTTACATCCAAGGGAACAATAGACGCCTTCTTCAAACTTTGTCTGGAGCAGAGAATTAAGATACCGGATTCTCAGAAGTATTTCTGCACATCCGAGAACATTTCATACTACCTGCAGAAGCACATCATCTACCGTAAGAGAAAGATTTTCTACGGAGACGGAACCTTTGCTTCAGTAGTAAGACTTGCAAAGGCAGACAAGCATAAGGACGATAAGTTCCTGCTTGCTTCACCGGATCACATCTATCCGGAGTGGATATCTATGTTCCAGGAGACCAAACTCAAGTTTGCCTCTGCAGTGGTAGCCAAGTTTGTAGACAATGACCTTAAGGATCTCAACCTTAATGACTATCAGCTCATTGCCTTTTACAACGCACTGGATATCACATCACTTAAGAATAACTTCCCTAACTACAAACCGGGAGATACCAAGTTTGTGGCATTCGGTTCCGGAATACGCAAGGCCATGACAGAGGCCGGCCTGAGTTATGCAATCGGCGGCCCAACCACAGAGTTCCCGTCACTGGCAAACGCCCTTGAGAAACTGATTGTTGAGCCTGACTTCAAACAGACCATAATGCCGGTAGAGAAGAAGCCTGCAGCACAGCCAGCACCTGCAAAGCCAGTCTCAAAGCCAACAGAAAACAAACCTGTTGCAAAACCAGAGGTTAAGAAAGCAGAGCCTGTAAAGAAAGAAACTCCAAAACCAGCAGCAAAGCCGGCCGTAAAACCTGCTGTAAAAAAGCAAGTTGCAAAGAAAACTGCACCCGCAAAAAAGAGTGCTCCAAAGGCTGCCGTTAAAAAGAACACTCCTGCAAAAAAGAGTGCTCCAAAATCTGCATCAAAAAAAACTGCAGCAAAACCGGCTGCTAAGAAGAACATTCCTTCAAAGAAGAACACTTCAAAACCTGCTACCAAAAAGGTTGCACCAAAGAAGGCAGCCGCAAAACCTGTAGCAAAGAAGAGCGTTCCTGCAAAGAAAAAGGCTCCAAAACCTGTAGCAAAAAAAATAGTTGCAAAGAAGACCGCAGCAAAGAAAGCTATCGTGAAAAAGGCTGTGAAAAAGCAAGTTGCAAAGGTTGCCGGCAAGAAAGCAGTTGCAAAAAAGGTTGCAGTAAAGAAGGCCGTTCCGTCTAAAAGCAAGACAAAGAAACCCGTAGCAAAAAAGGCGGGTAAGAGATAATCAATGTCCCTTACTGTAAGGCATACTTTCAAGAAGAATGAAAGAGTAACTTCACGCAGAGAGATACTTCAACTTGTCTCTCGGGGGCACCGCATTGAGTCCTCACCAATCCTTGCAAAATACATTGCAGCAGAAGAGAAGAACGTTAACAAGGTGATGGTTATTGCTCCAAAGAAAAGCTTCAAAAGAGCGGTAGACCGCAACCTTCTAAAGCGCAGAATGAGAGAGGCTTACCGTCTTCACAAAGAGATTCTTCCTCAGCAGGGACTCTCCATCAGCCTAATGTACATCTCCAAGGAAATCCGTCCCTACAAAGAGATTGAGGCCGCAGTAATTGATATTATGAAAAAAATTTCCGCAGAAACAGACACGACACAGTCCAATAGCCAGGATGCTCAAAGCACCTCCACTGATGACGGTAGCAACGCTGCTTCTGATGACTGTGTGTGGAAAAAAGTGTGGCGGGGAGTTAAGGCGGTGTTGAGTTTTCCGTTTGTGCTGCTTATTAAGTTCTATCAGATTTGCATATCTCCCTTAAAGCCTGCAAGTTGCCGTTTTACACCAACGTGCTCTAAGTATGCAATTGAGGCCTTCCGTAAGTACGGGCCGCTTAAAGGGTTCTACCTTGCCGCAAAAAGAATTCTCCGTTGCCATCCGTGGGGAGGCAGCGGCTATGATCCCGTACCATAGGGGCGGATGGTATTACAAGTTAGCACCGTAGAAACGGCGGTAGACCGGTGTGCGGTCTGCAAAGTCTTTAGATAGCGTATCTACCTCATCTGTAGGCATATCCTCAAGAGCCAGAAGGATAAGACCATCAAGACAATCGTGAAAATCAGGGTCCACATTGTAGTCAATAATCTTTGCTCCAAGTTTGATGTACTTCTTCACCAATGCAGGCAAGCGGTACTGGCCTCCGCTCATACGGAGCAGGAAGCGGTCAAAGGTTTCAAGGTTGGTAGTCTTGCCGTAGAGCAGTGCGTTCACATCCACTCTGCCAAAGTCCGGAACAAACGGATGAACCGGATTTACCAGATTCTTGTAGCCCGGAGTGCAGTGATGCTCTCTTAGGTAGTGAACCATTAAGCTTCTGTAAAGCATAGGATACCAAGAACTTATACTTACTGGGCCAATGAGGTAGCGGTACTCAGGGTATCTCATCATTGTATGGAGCAGCCCCTTAAAGAGGAGCATCAGAGCCAGCGTATCTTTTTGATGTTCAACGCTTACAAAGGAGCGTCCCAACTCCACGCACTTTGATAGAAGCTGGTGGGCCTCTTCTGTATCATTGTAACGGAAGAGCATATCTGCATAGAAACCGTGTATGCCCTTGGTTTTGAGAATCTCATTTCCAAGGCCCAGACGGTATGCTCCCACCAGCGCCTTCTCTCTGGTATTCCAGAGGATGAGGTGCTTGTAGTAATCATCATACGAGTCCGTATCCATTGTGAGGTTGGTACCCTCTCCAACGGCACGGAAAGCCTCCTCCCTCTTGCGGGCAATCTCACGCATGAGGTTAGGAATGTTCTGCTTATCAAGAAGATAGCAGGAGGTCTCGCCAACATCAAAGAGGTGGTCTTTTTGGTTGGCATCCAGCTCTTTAAGCAGAAGATTAACATCTACCGGAGGTATTACCTCTGTGGTGTAGAAACTCTTGTCCTTCTCCTCAACATCTGCCTCCAGCATATAGGAGCGGCTTCTCAGATAGTGAGCCACCGCACGGTCATCTTTCTGTTTTTCAAGCTCCTGGGTGTTGATTATGGAGCCCACTCTCATCTTTATCTCCTTGCCCTTCTTGTCCAACATCTCGTTGGTAAGGCGGAGGTCACTCAGTTTGGTGCTTATCTTGGAGAGGAACTGGAAATACTTGGAGTTGTGGCCGTGGAAGTATACCGGAATAACCGGAGCTCCGGATTTACGAATCTGACGGGCGAGCAATATGTACCACTGCTTATCCTCTACAACCCTTCCCTGGGTGTTGTATGTGGAGACCTCTCCGGCCGGGAAAAGTACCAGTGCACCGCCCTTGGTCAGATGCTCCTCTGCAGCCCTGAAACCGGATATGGAGCCTGTCTCAATCTTTCCAAAGCCGTAGGTTGTGGTACCCGCTATGAAGTTCTCCTTGGTGTTTGGAATCTTGGCCAGGATAAGGTTGGTAAGTATCTTAAGATCCGGTCTTACCTTACCCAGAACGCTCAGCGCGGCCATGCCGTCCAGAGCGCCAAAAGGGTGGTTGGCAGTAAAGATCACCGGACCCTCTTTAGGAATATTGGCCAGGGTCTCTTCATTGAGATTAATGGTAATCCCAAGATATTCAATGAGTTTTGTAGCAAACTCCACCCCCTCGTACTGGGAGATGTGTTTGTAAACCTCATTGAACTTGTCAAACCCCGCAACTTTCATAGTAAGGCCGGAGAGCACTCTGCCCGCAAAACCCGGAATACTCAGCGAGTTCTTCAGTTCGTTTTTATTGTTTACTTTTGCACACATCTGCTTATGCAAATTCTAGACAAAGATAGAATAAAAAAGGAGATTCTGCCCCTACTCCCTTTCCTTCCCGGTGTCTATAGGTTTTTAGACTCTACGGGGAAGATAATCTATGTGGGAAAGGCAAAAAATCTGAAGAAGAGGGTCTCCTCCTACTTTGTTCCGGAGAGCCGCCTGAACGCCAAGACTCAGGTGCTTGTCAGCAAGATTGCAAACGTTGAGTACACGGTGGTGGAAAACGAGCAGGATGCCTTCCTTTTGGAGAACAATCTCATTAAGGAGAACCAGCCCCGTTACAACATTATGCTCAAAGACAGCAAAACCTATCCGTGGATTTGCATAAAGGCGGAACCTTTCCCAAGAGTATTTATCACAAGGCGAGTGACAAGAGACGGCTCTCTCTACTTTGGGCCTTACAGTTCAGCAACTTACGCGCATCAGTTGATAGATATGTTTCACACGCTCTTCCGTCTGAGAACCTGCTCTCTGAAGCTGAACAGGGAGGATATTGCAGCGGGGAAATTTAAGGAGTGTCTTAACTGGCATATTCATAAATGTGATGCGCCGTGCATTGGAAAAATAAGCGAGGAGGAGTATGCGGAGAATATTGAAGCGGTGAAGAACATCCTTAAGGGTAACAGTTCCCAGATGATACGCCTCTTTAAGGAGAAGATGATGCAGGCCTCTGATTCACTGAACTTTGAGGAGGCGCAACTTTACAAGGAGAGGATGGAACTTTTGGGAGCGCACTACAACAAATCTCTCATTGTTCAGGCCAATCTCACCAACCTTGATGTATTCTCAATTCTCTTTACGGACAAGGTAAGCGAGAAGAGCAAGAGCGCCTCCGCGTTCGGCAACTTTATGAGGGTGACCAACGGCTGCATAACCAGAGTGCTCAATCTGGAACTAAAGACGGCGGAAGACCTCAGCAACGGAGAGATTTCCTCAGAGCACGAGGAGGCTTTAACCCACTTTATACTAAGCGTTTACAATATACTCGCAGAGGCGGGAGAAAAGCCTTGCCGTCAAATCCTTGTGCCGTTTATGCCGGCCGGCGGAATACTCTCTTCAGAGCATGAGATTCATATCCCGATGCGTGGAGACAAACTCTCCCTTTTGGAACTCTCTACCAAAAACGCTCGCGAATTTATGCTGCAAGCCCTTAAGCAGGAGGCTCTTAAGAATCCCGATGAGAAAAAGTCCATTGGCGTTGAGATGCTCAAAAGAGACCTTCACCTTAAGGAATACCCCGTTCACATTGAGTGCTTTGACAACTCTAACATGCAGGGTACCAACCCAGTAGCCTCATGCGTTGTCTTCAAGAACGGCAAGCCGTCCAAGAAAGATTACCGCAAGTTCAATATAAAAACGGTTGTTGGAGCAAACGATTTTGCCTCCATGCACGAGGTGGTTTTCCGCAGATATTCCAGACTGCTTAATGAGGGAGAACCTCTTCCAAACCTTGTAGTTGTGGACGGAGGCCGTGGCCAGTTAGACTTTGCATACCAGGCACTTACGGAGTTGGGCCTTGAGAAGAAACTTCCAATCATTGGCATAGCAAAGAGGCTGGAAGAACTCATGCGCCCCGGAGATCCTAACCCGTTGTTCCTAGATAAAAACTCTCCTTCTTTGAAACTCATTATGCAACTCAGAGATGAGGCTCACCGTTTTGGAATCACCTTCCACAGAAGCCTCAGAAGCAAAGGTCAGATAAAGTCTGAACTTACTGAGATAAAGGGCATTGGAGAGGCTACCATACAAAAACTCCTGCAACACTTCCGCAGCGTTGCAAGAGTTAAGAGGGCAAGTTTTGAGGAACTCTCATCTGTGGTAGGAAAATCCTACGCCAAGAAAATCTCCAACCACTTTCTATCTGAAGGAGATTCCGAATAAAAGTCCTATGTAATCTTTACGGTTGTTTCCGTCATAAATTGCCGGAGTTGCATTACCCATATCTCCCGGCTTGTTGGTTCTTGCATAACGTATTCCTATCTCCAACGGGAAGCCAATCCTGAAGAAGTTTCCAACTATTGTAACGTCTGCTCCGTAAGAGAAACGGTTGTGCCAATTCCACACCATAGTATTATTGAACTGACTGATAGTGTGAGGAATCTCCACTCTTCCGTAATCAAAGAACGGAATAACTTTAAGTTGTTTGAGGTATGCAAAGAAGCCCAAACTTACATCTCCAAGGTAGATTGGAATTGCATAGTCTGCCGTTGCACGGAAATAGTTGCGGCCATAGAAATCCTCTGTAAAACCTCTCGGCATGGAGAGAAGGTTGTCCATCCATAGAGTTTTGCCCTCTACATCCTGTCTCTGATAGCCGGCGGTAAGTCTCAATCCGTGGTTAAATCCAAAGCCCGGCAGGTAACCCAAAAGCATTCCGGCATAGACATTTCCAAAGTTGTTACCTCCGTCCAGATTAAACATTCCCGCAACGCTTGCGCCTATTCCCAACCTAGGATATATCTGAGAACGAGCCACATCCATAGCGTTAACAATATTGAGACCCGCAACAAAGTTGTTTCTCTCAATCTGACGGAAGGTTACTCTGTTAAAGTTCACCTCAGGAATAGACTCGTCATTTCTGTAGGTCCAGCCAATGTAAGGCTCAATCTCCAACTCAGATTTAAATAGATCAAACTCCTGCGGAACAGACATTACAGCCTGTCCTCTAAAGGAGTATTTGTCATTGGAAATCATTGCCTTGTCATTGAAGTGTGCCTCCACTTCAATAACAGGGTACCATCCTGAGTATGAGAATGCTGCGTGAGCAGCATGGAGATTCCTTGTAGGCGTTCCCAAACGTGATGCCCTCTGATATGAATAGGCTGCCATTCCTCTGGCCGTACCCAAAGTGTTCTGTGAGTAGAATGATACACCAACTCCGCTCTCCTCAACAAACTCGTTGCCGGATGTCTCACCCGTTGTCATTGTGTATGCAGGATACCAGGAGTGAATACGGAAGGCGTGCCCTATGCGGCTGTAATCCTCTTCTACATAACTGTTTGCCTCGGCCTCAACTTTCTCCTCGCTTATAGGATTGTCCCACTTCTCATTGTACTGGCGTGAGAGTTCTTCTGCAAGCGGATAGTTAAACTCCAAACTTGGGGCAACATCTACGTTTACAAGTTTCTCTTTGAACGGGAAGCAACCCTTGTCACCCACCCCGCGTGAAATGTAAACTACATCATCCTCGCAATCAGAAACATAGAAATTATCAATATTATCTGCCAGAGAAGCCAGACGCATCTTGCAATCTGTTACATCCATACGGCAGAGGTTGGTGTTTCCAAAGTAATCGGTAACAAAGAAGACCTCGTTACCCTTGCTCTTAAGTTTGGATATTGTATGATATGACGGCTCAATAAGATTTCTGGTAAAGTACTTTCCGCCGTCTTTCCATGCCTTCTTCAAAGCAAGTCCCTCATCCGTAACCACAGTGTAGATAATCTCCTTACCAACTGATGTAAAGGAAGTTGCCTGCCCCTCCACCGGATATTCCGGAAGAGAAGAGACATCCTCGTTTTCATTATCTAAATAATAGATTGGAGTAATGTTGGATGAGGCGTGCATGGTGGAAGGATCATACGTAATGGCATACATTACCGGACGCCCATCCACCATAACTACCGCTGGCTCATTAAGATAGCCGCCCTCTCTGGAAGTAAACTCTCCAATGACGTCTATATCCTCTTTCTCTTTAATGTTGTATCCTGCAATAATGCTTCTTTTGATTTGTCCCCAGCGGGAGTTTGACCTAATCTCAGATTTCCACAAAACTCCATCGTGATAATAGAAATTCTCCGTGCCTTCAAAATAGGTTAGAATTTTATGCTTCCACTCTCCGTTCTCCTTTGTCATAAGAACAAGATAAGGGCTTGTTCCATAGCCCTCTACAACAGCAACAACTGAGTCTTTTCCAATCTCCACAGGAGCCTTGTAAATTGTAAAGTATCCCCTCTTCTCACCGCTTCTTGCAAGAGGGTTTGCATTCAAACTCTCCGGTGAGTAGTTATTCTCTGAGCGCAGGTTGTTCAGAAGTTTTATGAACTCCTTGTTGGAGTTGAGTTCCATAAAGTTACGGAGCTCGTCATCTGCAACGTACTGTCTGTGAGTCTTGCCGCTTCCGGCCTTAAAGGCGGAGGCTACAACGTTTGCGCTAAAGAAGTGGTTGATTTCGTATTTGAGAATTTTATGTGTGAGATCTACATCCCCGCTCTTGTGTCTTGCAAGGGAGTTAATCATATATCCCACATCGTATGCATTGGGAGAGAATACCTTTAAAGAGCCAAGGCGCCAGCGGTCCCAGCTGCGCTGTTTGCCATAGAAGTAGTTGGTGAGGTTAGCTGAACTATCGGGAATAATACAACGTAAAGAACGGGAAAGGAATGCAGCACTGCGGCCTCGCCCACCGCGGCTCATCTCTGTCTCTGCCACAACGGCGTCTCCCTCCAGCATCCAGACAGAAGGGTAGATAGAGCTTGCACTTCCAATGACCTGATCTCCGGCAAACCAATAGAGCACCTTAAATATTCCGCGGTTAAAGTGGGCCATCTGCCAGGCGTGCCTTCCCTCGTGAGTGGCAAGGGAGACGTCCCACGGCTCGGTGGAGATGATTGAGGTTGGCGGAAGAGCAAAGAAGTCTATCTGACGCGGTGCCCACACCGTTACTCCGTTGCTCTGTGCATTGAACGGGTGTAAGACGGTTGGGAATCGTTTAGGGATTCCGTAGGTGAGCTTAACGGAATCATTCTGAACTCCGTAAGCCAACTCCATCATTGCCAGATATTTGCTTGCGGCCTGCCGGCCAAACTGTCCGTTAATGTTGCCTCCAAAGCGGCTCAGCTTCACCACGGAACTGCTGTCCGGGTAGAGAATTGAAAAGTGGGCAGACTTTAAGATCTTCCACTTAACCCCTACAGGCTCGTTTCCTATGTTATAGAACTGTGAGAAGGCGGGTATTGCCAGCAGCATTACCGCTGCAACCGCCATTATCTTTCTTCCTAAAAATCTCATAATTGTAAAAATTTGGGACTAAGATAGCTATTTTATTTTCAAGGCTCAATTATTACAATTATATTTGTTGAGATGAACATTGCATTATCATTATTCAAACTGTTTGGCTCACTTGCCCTATTCCTCTTTGGAATGACAATGATGAGTGAGAACCTTCAGAAGGTTGCCGGAGACAAACTCAGAAGTTTCCTGGCAATGATGACCTCAAATGCATTCAAGAGAATTCTCACCGGTCTCACTATTACCGCCTGCATACAATCTTCAGCCGCAACAACCTTGATGGTTGTAAGTTTCGTAAACGCAGGACTTTTGAGCCTGGCACAATCTATAGGAGTTATAATGGGAGCCAACATAGGAACTACGGTTTCTGCCTGGCTCTTCTCTTTGGTAGGCTTCCGCGGAGGAATTGCCACGGTTGCCGTTCCGCTCATTGCCGTTGGATTTATCCTTACCATGTTCAAATCCAAGAAGAGAAAATCCATTGGTTCAATGATTATGGGATTTGCCATTATGTTCCTGGGACTGAGCATGGTGCAGAACTCTGTAGACCCGGCCATTCTGGAAAAGACCAAAGAGCTCATAAACGGTTGGAGCGTTTACGGTTTCTGGAGCGTGCTTCTCTGCGTGCTCATTGGAACCGTCATCACCATACTGCTGCAATCTTCCGCAGCCACTATGGCACTGACACTTATGATGTGTAACAACGGCCTCAACTTTGAACTCGGCGCCGCCCTTGTGCTTGGAGAAAACATAGGAACCACACTCACCGCCAACATAGCCGCCTCCGTTGCCAACATCTCCGCAAGACGAGCCGCGGCCGGCCACGCCTTCTTCAACCTCTTTGGAGTCTTATGGGTGCTCATCTTATACCACCCGTTCTTATGGGTTGTCTCTAAGGTGATTATGGCGGTTGGGCTGGACAATCCTCTCTCCGGAAGTGCCTCCAGCTTCTCAATACTTTGCTCTATCGCGATGGTACATACCCTCTTCAATGTAAGCAACACCGCCATTTTAGTGGGCTTTACCAACCGCATTGTGAAGTTTGTAACCAAGCTGCTGCCGGGCAAGCCGGAAGACGAGGGGTACCGCCTGCAGTACATTCAGGGAGGTCCGCTCTCTACCGCAGAGCTTTCACTTGAGCAGGCCAAAGGAGAGATTCTCCACTTTGAGCAGATTTGCCGTGAGCAGTATAACTATGCCGTTGAGTGTCTGAACACTACAGACCCTGATAAGTTTGACGAACTCTACCACAAACTTGAACATTACGAGCAGATAACGGATAAGATTGAGTTTGAGATTGCCAAATATCTCAACGATGTTTCTGAGTGGGATCTCTCAGAGGAGTCTGCCCGCCGCATTCAGGCAATGTTCAAGGTTATCAGCGAGTTGGAGAGCATTGGAGACAGCGGTTTCAACTTTGGCCGCATACTCCAGAGACGCAACATCCACGGTGCCGCATTTGATGAGGTTATGCTTGCCAAACTCAACAACATGATGCAGCTCATCTTCACCGGCTTTGATGCAATGGAGGAGAACCTTAAGTTAGGTTATGACTCCATCACCAACATTGCCAACGCACAGGATGTTGAGCAGCAGATTAACGAGTACCGCAACGCCCTCAAGGAGGAGCACCTACTCAACCTTGAGAACAACACATACAGCTATCTTACAGGCGTTTACTATATGGACCTCATTAACGAGTGCGAACACGTTGGAGACTTCATGATCAACATCTCCGA
>CAMHRD010000011.1 GCA_946187365.1 uncultured Bacteroidales bacterium | reverse complement strand
ACTCTCCTAAAGAGATGGGACTCAAGGCTTTCAAGTCCTGGGATCTGGGCTTTGACATTTTCAATTTTACCTATAAGCCTGCAGATGAGCAAGAACTGAGATTTGCAGTAAACTTTGGAACAAGATTCTTCAAAACCCGTCACAGAAATGTCATTTGGAATGAAGGTGGATACTATGAAGCGCTTCCATTCACAGCACTTTCTGATGATGCAATGAATCACAGCAAGAGAAAATCCAGACTGGATGTTTATGAATTCGGTCTCTCTGCAGGATATGAATTTAAGGTTCTTGATGATTTCAAAATCGGAGTGGATGTTATTGGAAACTACAACTTCTCTGCAAAGAGCGTTACCAAATACAAGGTAGGCAGTTCAAAGGAGAAGATTAAGAGAAAACATTGGCAGACTCAGAAGTTTACCCCTGAATACCGTCTTACACTGGGATTTCCTGAGATTAAACTTTACTTAAGAGTTGCTCCTCACCGCCTCTTCAAGAAAGAGTACGGCCCGGACATCACCTACTTTGCTTTTGGTATCATCCTCTAAAGGTAAGAGTCAGCATAAACAAAAAAAAGGAAGGCAAAAGCCTTCCTTTTTTGTAGCGCGGGGCGGGCTTGAACCGCCGACCTCATGATTATGAATCATGCGCTCTAACCAGCTGAGCTACCGCGCCATCAAAAAGTCCGGATTATCCGGACCGTTTGTTGAGATACCCGGGTTCGAACCAGGACTAAGAGGACCAGAATCTCTTGTGCTACCATTACACCATATCTCAATGGGGTTGCAAAAGTAATGATTTTTATCTTAAGAGCAAATTTTTTCAAATTCGCTCCACTAAAACCGATGCATAAACGGCTACTCCCTCCTCTCTGCCAATAAAGCCGGCCTTCTCTGTGGTGGTGGCTTTTACGGAGATATCCTCCTTGGAGCAAGGGTAATCCTTGTTGCACTTAGAGAGGGTCTCTGAGAGGGTTTCTCTCATCTTCTCAATGAACGGTGCAACCTTAGGACGTTGGAGAAGGATTGTAATATCTGCATTTACAAGGCGGTAGCCCCTCTCCAAAATCATGTTGTAGGTTCTCTGGAGCAGAATCTTACTGTCTATTCCCTTGAACTCGTTGCTGGTATCCGGGAAGTGGTGACCAATGTCTCCAAGTGCCAGGGTGCCCAAAAGGGCATCACAGAGGGCGTGGATAGCCACATCTCCGTCTGAGTGGGCAACACAACCCTTAGTGTGAGGAATGTTCACGCCGCCCAGAATCAGAGGGAGTCCGGGAGCCAGAAGGTGAACATCATAACCGTTTCCTATTCTAATGTTAGCGCTCATACAACGCAAAAATAATGGTTTTTCTTATCTTTGTACAAATCTAGAGTTGAAGATAATGGGATTTAAGTTTTTTCATCTGCCTTCTCACAGGGTGTTTGACTACCCTGCAAGGCACTACAATAAGGATCTGGAGAAGTTTGAAGGGGTAAATGCGGAGGCAGAAGCTCAGAAACAGGGAGAAGATTATGTACCTGGCTCCATAGTCTCCAAGGGATTCAGAAGGGCACGCCGTGAACCGCTGAGAAAGACCGGAGGTTACTCCACCGCCAAGAGGGTTATAGTCTATATCCTTCTTGCTGCAATCCTTATTGCCCTGTTCTATTTTGCAAAGGTCTTCTCTCTGCTGTTTAACGCATACCAGACCACAAGCGGCTAAATTTGAAGTTTATGTTAAAGGTTCTTCCGGAAAAGATATACAGTTTGATTGCAGCAGGCGAGGTGATTCAGCGCCCTTCATCTGTTGTGAAGGAGCTTATGGAGAACTCCGCAGATGCGGGGGCAACCTCTATTATGCTTGTAGTCAATGATTACGGAAAGACTCTCATTCAGGTTATAGATAACGGAGAGGGAATGAGTGCAGAGGAGGCGGAACTTTGCTTCCTCTCTCACGCCACATCCAAGATAGATAGCGTGGAGGATCTTCAGAACCTCTCAACCTTTGGATTCAGAGGAGAGGCCCTGGCCTCAATAGCAGCCTGCGCAGACGTTACGCTAAGAACCCGCAAAAAGGGAGAAGAGACCGGAACGCAGGTACATATAGCAGCCTCTAAAGTGTTGGAAAAGAGCGAGGCGGGCTGTCCTCAGGGATGCAACATCTCCGTCAGAAATCTATTCTACAACATACCTGCAAGAAGAAAGTTCTTAAAGTCTGACAGCAGCGAGTATCGCTCAATAGTATCTGAATTCACAAGGGTTGCACTTACAAGGTTGGATATTGAGTTCCGCCTCATTAGCAACTCAAAGGAGGTAATGACTCTGCCTGCAGGAAGAAATCTGAAACAGAGAATTGCAGATATCTGCGGAGCGCCTATGGCCAAGCAGATTGTTGATATTAAAGCAGATACCAGCGTTGTAAAGATATACGGAGTTATTGGAACTCCTCAGAGTGCAAAGAAGAACCAGACAAACACGTTCCTCTTTGCAAACGGCAGATTCTTCCGCTCCCCTATGCTCCACAAGGCGGTAATGAAGGGATACAGCAACCTTGTTCAGGAGGGTTCCACTCCTCACTACTTTATCTTTTTGGAGGTTGCACCGGATGCTATGGACGTGAATATCAGCCCTTCCAAGACAGAGATTAAGTTGGAGGAAGAGCAGATGATATTCCAAATTCTGGAGGCGGCGGTTAAGGAGGCTATTGGAAAGAACGCCTTTGCTCCGGCCATAGACTTTGATACTGAGGGAGTTCCTATGGAGATTACATCCGGAGACGGCTTCACTCTGGATGAAACGGATAAGAAAAGAGTGCGCTCCGGAGAGAGGTTCAAAGCCCCTTCAATCAACTATGATCCTCTCTTTAACCCGTTCAAAGAGAAGAAGGTAGAGGTTGCCGGATATAAGACTGTGGAGAGTTCCATCAATGAGAATCTGATGGAGGAGCAGACTCCTTACAGAAGATATATTCAGGTAGGAAAAGAGTTGGTGGCAACCCAGGACGGAGAGGGCGGCGTAATGTTGATTAACATTGCAAGAGCCAGAGAAAGAATATTTTACGAGAAGTATCTCAACTCTATAAACAATAAAGAGTGCGCTATTCAGGAAGAGCTCTTCCCTAAGAGCGTAACGCTGGACCACGCAACCTTCAAGACCTTAATGGATAACAAAGAGAAGGTGGCAAGACTGGGATTTGAGATACGTCAGTTTGGAAAGGACAGCATTGTTGTAAGCGGCACACCTGCAGACTTTAAGGGAGAGAAGTTCTCCATTGAGGAGTGTATTGAAGAGATTGCCCAGTATCTGGAAAGCGGAGACGAGAGCGAGTTCTTCCGCAAGGTTGCCCTGGAGGTTGTACGTCACACCTCTTTCTCCTACACGGAGACCATTTCAGAAAAAGAGGCGGAGGCTGTTACGGAGTCTCTATTCAAGTGCAAGGAGAGCGCAACTTCCCCAACAGGAGGCTATTGCGTAGTCAGAATTGGGGCAGACGAGATTAAAAAGAGAATGTTATGAGAAACTTACCGGTTGTACTGAAAAACATAATTTTGATCAATGTGATAATGTTCATTGCCACATTGATTATTGGAGAGAGGATGTATCTGCTGTTTGCCCTCTTCCCGGTAGACTCCGGATTCTTTAAGATACATCAGCTTGTCACTCACATGTTTATGCACGGTGGGTTCTTCCACATCTTCTTTAACATGTATTCACTTTTCTTCTTTGGAATTATGCTGGAGAGACTGTGGGGTCCAAAGAAGTTTCTGCTCTACTATATGCTTACAGGATTGGGAGCGGCGGCCTGCCATTTGGGAGTAATGCACCTGCAGGGAGTTACATATCCTGTACCTACCGTTGGTGCATCCGGTGCAGTTTACGGAGTTCTGCTGGCTTACGGAATGCTCTTTCCAAACAACCAGATAACAATGGTTTTCCCAATTCCTATAACCCTGAAGGCCAAGTGGTTTGTATGCATATTCGGAGCAATTGAACTGATATGCGGAGTATTTGATACGGGGAGCGGAGTTGCCCACTTTGCACACCTGGGAGGTATGATCTTTGGTCTGGTATTACTTCTTATTTGGAGAAAACGAGACAGAATGTATACTGAATATTGATGGAGGCAAAGAGAAGAAACGGTTTTATAATTTTTCTGAGCGTTGCGTTCAGAGTCCTTCTGGTGCTTGCCGGACTGTGCCTAATTGTCTCATACATTTCCTCTTACATAGACCCGGCTCACTACTGGATGCCCCTTTTCTTTGGACTCTATTTTATCCCGATTTTGATAGTAAATTTTATCCTTCTGCTCATTGCTCTCATTTTAAGAAGCAAGAGCGCCTGGATAACTGTTATAGCCATTCTGCCCGCTCTGCTATTTGCAGACAGGTTCTACCGTTTTGGTTCAAAGAGAAGTGATCTTATAGAGGGAACTATTGTGAAACTGGAGACCTACAACGTTGGAAACTTTGGTCTCTCAAAGAACAATCTGGATAAGGATACGGCAAAGGCGGGAATCTTTTCACAGATAAAGGCAGATGACCCGGATATTGTTTGCCTACAGGAGGTTACACTTGATGAGTTCTCTCAGACTGCATCCATTCTTCCTCAGTACAAGTACCGCACAAACTATATGTTCCCAAATAAGGGAGACGTATTCGGAAACATAATCCTAAGCCGTCACAAGATAATTGGCGGAGGAACCATCAAGTTCAAAAACAGCACCAACCTCAGCATTTATGCAGATATCGTTGTTGAGAATGACACCATAAGGGTCTTCAACAACCACCTGGAATCTAACAGCATTTCTCTTACTTCATCAATAAAAAAAATAAGAGAGAACAAGAGAAACGTTGATGAGGTAAAGGGTGAGATACTCAGTGTAAATCACAAGATTAGAGATGCCGTCATAAGAAGGTCACGCCAGGCCAACGCACTCTTCAACATCATTAAGAAGAGCCCGTACCCTACCGTAATCTGCGGAGACTTCAATGACACTCCAATGTCTTACACCTACCACAAACTCTCCTATAACAGAAAAGATACCTTTAAGGAGAGCGGAAAGGGCTTTGCTGCAACATATTCCGTACTCTGGCCTCTGCTCAGAATAGATTACGTATTTATTCCGGAGAAGTTTGAGGGGATAAGTCACAAGACTGTAAAATGCGATTTCTCAGACCATTATCCGGTGGTAACGGAATTCTCAATAATCAAATAACTATGGGAGGAAAGAGAGCATACAAGATGGATCCCAAGATGGAGATTCAGGTAGCAAAGGCTGCGGAGGTTCTGAAAAAAGGCGGAACCATTCTCTACCCAACAGACACCATCTGGGGTATAGGTTGTGACGCCACTGATAAAGAGGCGGTTGCAAAGGTCTTTGCAATAAAGAAGAGAGAGGAGAGCAAATCTCTGGTAACCCTTGTCTGCAATCTTGATATGCTGGCCAGCTACGTTAAAGAGATTCCTCAGGCAGCGCTGGAGCTGATTGAGGTGAATGACTCTCCAATGACAATCATCTACCCCAATGCCTGCAATCTTGCAGAGAACGTAGTTGCAGAAGACGGAAGCGCAGGCATAAGAATTCCGTTTAACGAGTTTTGCAAACAGCTCTGTTTCAGACTAAAAAAGCCTATTGTCTCCACCAGCGCAAATCTATCGGGAGAAAAGCCGCCAAAAGGTTTTAAAGATATTGAGCAGAGCATAAAGGAGGCGGTAGATTATGTGGTATCACCTGCAATGGAGGAGAAAGATTCCACACATAAGGCATCGCAAATAATAAAAGTTGGGTTGAGGGGAGAGATAGAGATAATAAGAAAATAACAGATATGGTTATGAAAAATGTTTTGTTTATTCTTACATTCCTCTTGCTGCTAAGCTGTTCCGTAGACAAGGATTATAGCCTGAAGAAGGATATAAACTATGAGGTGAACGTTGGAAAGCAAGTTCAGGTTCCTTTGGGAAATTTGGGAACTCTCAGAATCAGAGATCTCATTTTTGAATCTGCAAAGGCTTACTTCTACAACAATGAAGAGAAAGACTGGATTTTTGACCCACAGGGTCAGATACTTACAAACTTCCAGTTTGGCGGTTACAAATTGGCCGGTCTTGCATTCCTTCATATTAAAAACTATAATCTTCCTGAGATCAGGTTTTATATGGATATCACCAACACTCTTCCTTTTGACTTTAAACTGGATTGTTACGTAACGGATTCTACAGGCAATAAAATGCCTAATGTAGATAGCTTTATCACAGCATCTATTCCTGCGGGAACAGAAGAAGAACCGGGTGAAACTTTTGCCGTTTTACGTATTGCAAAGACACAGTTAAGTTCCGAGCAGAGTATAGACGGATTCTGTCTTACACTTACCTCTCCACAGATGCCTGGGGGAGCTATGCTCCTCAGCCGCAAACTGGGTATAGGTCTTAAGAGAGTTAGCGTTCAACTTCCTGAGGGAGTGAACGTAAACATCAAGAAGAAAAAGAAGACATCTGAGGATGATGAATAATATCTAAAAAGAGAGAGCTATGAAAAAAATTATTTTTGCAGTTACGGTTCTTTTATGTTCTGCCTATTCCATTTGGGGACAGGAGATTAGAACGGGTTACTTTTTAGAGAACTATACTCACAACTACCGTCTGAACCCTGCTTTCCAGACACCTAAAAACTTTGTGGGCGGTATCCTCTCAATAAGTGCAGGTACCCAGAGTAACCTGGGTTTCAGCACCCTGTTTTATCCTAGAGACGGAGAGTTGGTTACATTCCTTCACCCGAGTGTGGATGCGGATGAATTCCTCTCAAAAATCAAATTAAACAGTAAACTTAATGTTGATGTAAAAGAGAATATTGCATCATACGGTTTCTGGAAAAAATACAACGGGAAAGATTACTTTAACACCCTGGAACTTAACTGGGTGAACCAGACCTCAGCAAAAATTCCTAAGCGTTTGTTTGA
Source organism: uncultured Bacteroidales bacterium (assembly GCA_946187365.1). Taxonomy (GTDB): domain Bacteria; phylum Bacteroidota; class Bacteroidia; order Bacteroidales; family UBA932; genus Egerieousia. Next base: position 5,322 of record CAMHRD010000011.1, on the reverse strand, counting down.
GTTCCTTAAGGGAGACGCTCCGGATGATTTCTCCTACGACCTTTCCAATGTAAGGGGATATACTCAGTCTTACCTGGAGTTTGCAGCCGGCTCCTCTGCAAAGTTCGGTAAACTGACTCTGGGTGCAAGGGCAAAGTTCCTTATAGGAATGAATTCTATAAGAATCAATGTTAAAGAGATGTACGCCGATTTGAATTCATACGGTTGGGGTATGTGGGCTACCGCATCATTTGATGCCGCAGGCGGCGGTGTTAAGAGAAAACTTAAGGAATCTGCAAAAGGAGATGATTATGTTTGTGACCTTAGCAAGGTCAGATTCAAACCTTTCGGATTCGGAGGATTCGGTATGGGAGTAGATCTGGGAGCAAAATATGAGTTTAACGAATACATAAACGTTTCTGCAGCCTTAAAGGATATAGGAGTTATGTACTGGTATAACAAAGCTACCGGATATTCAGAGGATTACAAGTGGATTTGGAACGGAGATATTGGTGGAGAGATAGAAGAAGAGGCAAACGTTATGGATGCTCTTAATGATCTCATCAGCAACGTGGAAAGTATTTACGAGTTCCTTCCAAGAAAGAAGCACTTTGAGGCTTACGCTCTCAACTTCTCCGCAAATATAGGAGCAGAGTTCAAGATGCCTTTCTATGATAAATTGTCTGTGGGTATCTTGGGCACCTCCATCTTCAACCGCCTCTCTCCATTCCATGAGATAAGGGCCTCAGTTAATGCAACTCCGCTTAAATGGCTCAGCCTCTCACTGAGTACCGGATACTCCACCTACGGATGGGAAATTGGAGGAATGATGAGCGTTTACGCAAAGAAATTCAGCGTCTTTTTGGGAACGGATAACTACTATTACAAGATGACTCCGCAGTTTATGCCTGTAAAGGAGTTTAACACACACGTATCATTCGGTATCCACTATCTGTTCGGAGGAAAGAGAAGTTAAGAGATTGAGGCAAAGTAGATTTCGCTCACCGCAGCAAGAGCGGCAGTCTCTACCCTCAACCGTGAAGGACCCAATGTTACAGGTTTATAGCCCTTGCTCAGTGCGAGGGCTATTTCCTTTTCAGAGAAGTCTCCCTCAGGCCCAATCATCACCACTACGCTCTGCCCCTTTGAACTCCCCTCAAGCCTTTCACGGATGCTCTTTTTATCCCCCTCCTCACAGTGCGCTATGAGTTTAAGGGTGTTTTCAAAATCTCGATGGAGAAACTCCTTAACACTCACACACTCCTCTATCTCAGGCAGGTAGGACTTTAAAGACTGTTTGGTGGCGGAGAGTGCCACTGCCTCCACCCTCTCCTTTTTGAGGGTTGTGCGTATGGAGTGCTCAGAAACTATCGGGATAATTCTGTCCACACCAAGTTCGGTTGCCTTCTCCACAAACCACTCAAAACGCTCCATGTTTTTGGTGGGGCAGACAGCCATAATGAGTGAATAGTTTCTCTCCCCTACGCCAACGGAACACTCTTCTATTGAGCACTCTACGGCCGGCTCCCCCTTCTTTGGAAGAGTGATGTCACTTATCAGGCAGCGGTACATCCCGCCTTTTCCGTCAATGACAAAAAGGGTCTCCCCAACTTTATGACGGAGCACCTTGGCGCAATGTTCCGCCTCTTTGCCCCTGAGAGTAAGGCTCTCCTTGCCTATTTCCTTGGAGAAAAACAATTCCATCCCTATCACTTTTATAATGGCGAAAATAACATTATTTAGTTAATTTTGCACTAGTATAAACCAAAACCTATCTATTATGGGACAAGCAAAGAGCACCCGCTATGTTGCTCTGGACGTACTCAGAGGAATGACCGTAGCGGGAATGATTCTGGTAAATAACCCCGGCAGTTGGGGCCATATTTTTAAACCGTTAAGGCACGCCTCCTGGGCCGGCTGTACACCTACGGATCTGGTATTCCCATTCTTCCTCTTTGTTGTAGGCGCCGCAATGGCCTTCTCTTTTGCAAAGTACAACGAGACACTCTCCGGAGCCAGCATCAAAAAACTTCTGAAGAGAGGCTGTCTCATCTTTCTGGTAGGTCTTCTGCTCAACGCCTTCCCGTTCATAAAATTCCCTGTAGACCAGGAACTTGGGTTCTGGGGAAGCATAGCATACAAGTTTGAACATCTGAGGATATTCGGAGTGCTTCAGAGGATTGCGCTCTGTTACATATTCGGCGGATTCTTTGCTCTGCTGCTTAAAAAGCCAAAGAAGATAGTAACTGCAATGGTCATTCTCTCTCTGCTGGAGATACTGGTACTCTGGCTGTTACGAGACGGAGAGGGAGCCTTCCTCTTTGGAGAGACCGTAAAGGATACAATGGCCGGCAGAGCATCCGGAGCATTTGACGTCAACCTCTTCAACTCGCTCGGCCTTGTTGGAGAGAACCACGTTTACCACGGTGAGGGCTTTGCTTTTGACCCTGAGGGACTTATAGGCGTACTCTCTGGAAGCTGCACCGTTCTGCTCGGTTTCCTGGTTGGTAATATCTGCCGTACCAGCACGGACAAGACTACCTCTGTTGCAAAGCTCTTTGTAATTGGAATGTTCTGCCTCGGCTTGGGAATGATTGCTAGTATTTGGGTCCCTATCGTAAAAAAGATTTGGACCGGTTCATACGTCTTATATGCAGGTGGTTGGGCAATTCTGATGCTCGCCTTCTTCATCTACTTCATAGATGTTAAGGGCAAGGAGAAAATCTTCACTCCTTTCAAGGCGTTGGGTATGAACCCGCTCTTTGCATTTGTAATGGCAGGCCTCTTCTCCAAGATTCTGGGCGGAATGATTCGCTGGACTGTTCCTGCACTCCAGGATGACGGAACAATGGGAGAGAAATCCTACTCCGTACTCAGCTGGTTCTACCAGAACATCTGCCAGCCGGTATTCGGCGGCAACAACGAGTACGCTTCACTTATGTATGCTATCATCTATGTGCTGGTATTCACGCTCATGGCATACGTACTCTACCGTAAGAAGATTGTAATTAAGATATAATGAAAAAGATGCTTCTGCATAACGGCAAGATGGTTAACGCCTTACGTTGGGACGGCGTTAACATTGAGGAGGTGAAGGAGATGGTCAGAGAGCGCCTTATGCAGCCCCATCTTTGCATGGGATTTCTCTATCTCTTTATCATGACAGATGAGGGGATTGTACAGTGCAATGAAGGAGATTGGATTGCAAAGGATTTGGATGGAAACATCACAATAATTACAGAGGAGCAGTTGCAGGCAGATGGCAAATAAGGAATTTATAATTAGAAACTTGGAGGAGATAGACTCAGTGGCTGAGCAGTTTGTTCAGTACATATCGGAGTCTGACCTAACGAGCAATATCTTTGCCTTCTACGGAAAAATGGGTGCGGGTAAAACTACCTTCATTAAGGCTATTTGCAACGCGCTGGGAGTAAAAGATAACGTAAACTCCCCAACCTTTACCCTTATTAACGAGTACTCAAGCAACCGCGGTTTTCCAATCTATCACTTTGATTTCTACCGCATTAATAAACTATCCGAGGCCTGCGACATTGGAGCGGAGGAATACTTTGCAGGAAACGGTCTCTGCCTAATAGAGTGGCCGGAAAAGATAGAAGAGATCCTGCCGGAGGATGTAATCAAAGTGACCATCACCACCAACCAGGACCTCTCCCGCACCGTCATCCTTCAGTAACTACTTCCACTGATCAGGATACATCTGAATGTGCTCCTTCAGGATGTTTACCATATCTATAAAGTCGTCTGCAGCAACAACTTGGGAATATCTTTGGAAATGAAGATCTGTACCGTCAGCTCTCTTTGCTATATATCTTCCGCTCTGCTCCTGAACTATAAAAACAGGGCGCTCCTTACCATTATTATCAAGCATCCATAGATGTGCAATATCCTTATACTGAGGATTTTTAACCTCATCTCTATAATACGGGCCTATGCCAAACTTGTTGTCTTTTCTAGTGATGACAACCTCCTTTCCTTTCATTGTATGGGTGGTTTTCACCTCTGCTCCGCCCACAATAGAAGCTACTGGTGTAACATCATCATATTCACAAGGTAACATCTGATATGAATCCAATTGACGTTTCATATCTGCTGTGTGATGAGCAAAAACATAACCCATCTTACCGTTGTTTTTCACCTTGTAAAAATCATAGTAGGTATCCATTGGCTTGCTACGAGATGTCCCAGAAAGAGTTTGACCTTTAGTAACCATACCGGTCATTATAATATCATCATATCTATCTTCTGAATGATGGCCGAAATAGTTATTGCCAAAGTGGTCTAAAATCTTGGTTTTCCCTGTTTTATAATCTTTCGCAACAATAGCGGTATAGCCGTCATCATCTGGGGTAGGCATGCTGGTAAGTTCAACGTTGCTCCAGTCTCCAGGGAAAGGAACAAATTTGAAATCTCGTCCCTCCAGAACAATACGTCCTATCATCCAGTGCATATTTCCATTCTCATCTTTGGCTCCGAATGCCATAGGCGTTCCATTTCCACCTCTTGTGTAAAACTGAACCTCGTCAAATACAAACGGAACAAGGACAGCACCTTTTTCAGAAACGTCAAAAACTCCCCATTTATTGTTTTTTACGCTCCTAGCCACGCCCTCTGCAGGTCCCGGGAGTTGAATGTCATAGTACATGCCAGGTTTCACATCCCATTTATGGGTGCCATTGTTCCAAATACCCTCCTTTCCATCCTTCTTCACAACTTGCGTTATTCCCCAACCTTTTAAAGGATTATCAGAGTGATAAACCTTGCCCTTTGATGAGAATATCTGTTTATAAGACCATGAAACAAAATCACACAACGCCTCAGCGGCTAGAGAGCCAACAGCATAACCAAGCCCTTCTACAGCCTGTAGTATTGCCTTACCCTCCGGAGTATCTCTTATTGGTGTTGGCGGAACATACACTGTTTTAGGCTGATTATAAGTCACATGAGAGTAGTTTCCGCTGGTGGAGTTATAGTTATCGTCTGAGTTAGTACCGTTTACGCTCCTTGGAACATTGTAACTTTGATTTGACTGACCTTCAAAATAACGGCATCCTTGTCTGTGAGGCTCACGTCTTGGAGAGTCACTTCTATTGGCTCCGCAGTAAACGCATACCGGATCACTTACCGGTGGAATTGTAACCGGGGCTGTTCCCAGCATGCTCTTAAAAGCATCCATAGCTGTCTGAGCCATAGCCTCTTGCCCTTTATCAAAGGTGGCAGATACTGTCATCAGTATTGCCCAAAAAAGAACTATCAAAAAGAAAGAACGTGTTTTCATAAAAAGATCTCCTTATACTATGTAGTTCTTCAAAGTTACTCAATTTT
>CAMHRD010000010.1 GCA_946187365.1 uncultured Bacteroidales bacterium | reverse complement strand
ATTTGTTGGTTGAGGAGGATGCGGCAAACTATGATGCATTTGTGGCGGTTACCTCTTCCAGTGAGGCAAACATTCTCTCCTGCGTTGCCGTTAAGAACATGGGCGTTCCAAAGGTAATTGCGGAGGTTGAGAATATAGAGTACATCAAACTTGCTGAGGATATGGGAGTTGATGCGGTCATTAACAAGAAACTTGTTACAGCCGGTAGAATATTCCGTTTCACCCTCAGCAACAAGGTGCGTTCAATTAAGTGTCTGAACGGTTCTGACGCTGAGGTGCTTGAGTTTATTGCAAACCCTGAGAGCGCAATAACCAAGGCCCCTATCAAAGATCTTAAGTTCCCTAAAGAGGCAATCATTGGCGGAATCATAAGGGGAGAAGAGAGCATAATCCCTAATGATTTCACTCAGATCTCCCCATACGACAGGGTTGTGGTATTTGCTTTGCCACAGGTACTTGCAAGGGTCAACAAGTTCTTTGTTTAATCTTTGCTTTTCCTAGTAGATATAACCTTTGATTTCCTCTGCGTAGTCTGACGTTGACTGGAACAGAGCCCTGCGGAAGGTTCTCATATCTGAGAAGCCGCAGGAGACAATCAGTGTGGTCAGACGTGTTGGAGGTATCTTATCTTCAGGCTCTGAGAGCAGGATTGAAATATCCTCCTGGCCTTTAGGATAAGGTCTTACAACCCGCTTCACATTCTTGATTTCTTGTATTGGGGTGGTATTCTCCAGGGTGTTGTTTTGTTGGTTGTTTTGTTGGTTGTTTTGTTGGTTGTTTTGTTGGTTGTTGTTCTGTTGTTGAAGCAGGAGAGACTTGAGGCGTTGGTCGTTACGCTTTTTAACTCTTATCTGCTCCTTTCTGAGCCTGAATGCCATGTGGCGTAAGCGCAGTTCATTGAGGTAGTTGCGGTAACCGTTCTTTTCCGCCATAATGTTGGAGATGTAGGTGCGGTTGCTGCCCACAATGTTGGCAACTCTGGTTAGACTAATCTTGGGGTCAAGGTAGAGTTTATGACGCTCCATGCAACGGTCTAATTTGATGGAGATATCTTTTAGTATAGCCTCTTTGGAGTCCTTTGGCTTAACCTCAGGGTAGAAGATAATCTCCTCATTTAGGAAGTCATGGTCTGGCTGTTCATCTTCCTCACTTTTAATGGATTGAGGTTGTGAGCCCACTGTTTTAAGCATGGCTCCGGCTGTCTTTGTAATGATCTTTTCAAAAATTGTTTTCATAATCTTTTTGTTTTTCTATCTGACTTTCAGTTTTTTAATGTAGTCATCTACTGAGACGGGTTCTCTCTTGCCAATACGCTCAATAACCTCTCTCTGCCAACGGCCCGGGGTGTAGTTGGTGTGAGTTCTGAAGGCGGTTAAAAAGGCGGAGCTGGAGTTGAAGCCTGCAAGAAGGAAGATATCCTTGAGTGAGAGTTTTGGGTTCTTTATGTAGAGACGGCATGCCTCCCTCACTCTGAAGTAGTTACAGGTACGGTTAAAGTTGTTCTCCAACTTATCGTTAAAGGCCTGGGAGAGGTAGTTGCGGTTGGTCTTTAACGGCCCCTCCAGATCTTTAATTTTAAGTTTAGGGTTGAGGTAGGGTTTACAGATTTCAAAGTAGTCCAGAATTCTCTCTGCAATGTCATCTTTGGTAGAACCCTCGTAGAGGTAAGAGGAGGTGAAATCCCCCTCACACATAATAGGATAGAGCTTGGGCTTTGTGCGCCCCTCCTCTTTCTGCGGAGGAGGAGCCTGCTTCTTTTTGTTTAATCTTTTGATTATTACAAATAGGTAAACTTGCAGAATTGTGAGCGCTGCAACCGCAATCAATAAGAGTAAAACCGGTTTCATATCATTTAATTTTGATGTGGACGTTGATAGACAAAAATAAATTGATATGAAAAGGAATCCCCACTAAGGGGCTTTATAAGTCCTTAGATTTTTGACAATTACAAGATTGTACCAAAAATTTACCCGTTTGTAGGATAATTCTATTGAAATCCTTTACCCCAAACTCCGGAAACCGGGGCCATTGAGATGAAAGCCTCCTTGTCCATCTTGTGTACAAGAGAGTAAAGTTTATTGGTCTCTGTCTTATGAATGAGAACAAGAAGCATCTTTCTGTTCTGCTTTGTGTACCAGCCCTCTCCATCCATAACAGTTACACCGCGTCCCAGTTGACCTATTATGGCATCTGCAATCCGGTCATAGTTAGATGAGAAGATAAATACCTGAACAGACTGGCGTTTACCCGCCATAACCATATCTACAATCTGAGAACTTGAAGCAATGAGCATGTAACCGTAAAGGACAGTTGCTATACGCATTCCCCAGGACTCCTTAACCATTGCACCGGAGGCATCCATAACCTCCTTTGCAGGAATGAGAAGAGATGAGGCAATGATTACAAGATCCATATAGAGGATAACCCTGCCAGGTGAAACGTTGTGGTATTTGGTTACCATAAGTGCCACAATATCAGTTCCTCCGGTGCTTCCGCCCTGAGTGAAGCTGATACCTATTCCAAGGCCGCTCATAACGCCTCCGAATATGGCGGAGAGGAGACGTCCGTTGGAGATGGCTATCTCCTGAATGAAATCCTGAGGTATGAAGTCCGGAACAAATTGAAAGAATACGGTTGTTACCGCAACCGCATAAACGGTCTTTAAACCAAAGGCTTTGCCCAAAACCTTGAGTGCAATCAGAAGCAAAATGGCATTGATTACAAAGTAGGTTACGCTGATAGGAACTCCGAATGCATAGAGTACAATTGAAGAGATACCGGTTACTCCGCCGCCCACCAGGTTATTGGGAATAAGGAAGATAACCCAGCCAAGAACATAGCAGAGCAGGCCCACCGTTATTAACAAATAACTTTTAACCTCTGAAACAATTGTACGAGCGTTCATAATAGTCAAGTTAGTCGCTGTCTATCCACTTAAGAATCCGTTTAATCTTGTTATCTGAAGATTTGGAGGTTCTCCTCTTCATCTCAGAGAATCCCAATCCGTAAACTGCAGATACGGAGGAGACTGTAATGAAGGCCTTAGGGTCTACGTCTCTTACTGCGTGAGTTATATCATTCACCTGCTGTTTGCGGGAGATTACAATCAGAACCTTTCCCTCTTTTTTGGAGTACCAACCAACTGAGTCCAAGGCGGTTACTCCGCGGTGCTGGTCATATATGAGGGCATCTGCAACCTTGTCAAATTCCTGTGAGAAGATGGTAATCTGAACGCTCTGCTGGTTACCGGTAAGAATCAGGTCTACCATATAGGAGAAGGCAATGGTGAAGATGTAACCGAATATAACATCACTCAAATGCTTGTTAGGCAGAAGTATAATTGAAGCAACAATTATAAAGTCTGTGTACATAAAGACTCTGCCCGGAGAGATATCTCTGTACTTATTGATGATAAGTGCAACTATATCCGTTCCGCCGGTGCTTCCCTTACGCTTGAAAATGAGAGCAATACCCGCTGCGCAGATGAAGGCTCCAAGAATTGGGTTTACCAGATAACGGAGCGGAGCCTCAGGGGAATCCTGAGGTATGGTGTTAAGGCCAATGTTGCTGAGCCACTCATACTTTGGAAGTACTGCAAAGAGTATGGTGGAGAGAATAATGCAATAGATTGTTTTAAAGCCGAATCCGCGCCCAAGAACAATGGTTCCGACAACCAGGAGGCCGGCATTGATTACTCCGTAGAAGAGCGGAATTGGAATGCCGGTTGCATAGTTGAGAACGGTGGAAAGACCTACCAATCCTCCTCCGGATATTCCTGTAGGCACCACAAAGCCCTGCCAGCCAAGAACATATAAGAACAAGCCAAAACTCATTAAGATGTAATCTACAATAAGTTTCTTTACAGATATTTTCTTCTTGTCTGCCATTATTTGAACGTTAAATTGTTTCTTTTCTCTTAGAAAACAATGTTGATTATTCTGCCAGGCACAACGATTATCTTCTTAACAGGGTTGCCTGCAAGGTACTTGGCGGTCTGCTCCTCCTGAAGCACAGCCTTCTCTATATCACTCTTACCCATTGACTTAGGAAGGGAGAGCTTGAATCTGGTCTTGCCGTTGAAGGAGACAGGGTACTCCACGCTGTCCTCTCTGGTGTACTCCTCGTGGTACATTGGGAAGGTAGCAAAGGAGATGCTCTCCTTGTTGCCGGCCAGAGACCAGAGCTCTTCACAGATGTGAGGAGCAAACGGTGAGAGTAAGATAACTATCGGGAGGAGTATTTTCCTCTTATTGCTCTTAATTGCAGAGAGTTCGTTAACGGCTACCATAAAGGCAGATACGGAGGTGTTGAAGGAGAAGTTCTCAATATCTGTCTCAACCTTGTTGATGAGTTTGTGGAGGATTTTGAGTTCCTCTGCGGTTGGTTCATCATCTGAGAGGTTGAACTCCCCGGTGCCCTCTCCGCCGCCAAAGAAGAGACGCCAGAACTTTCTTAAGAAACGGTGAACTCCGTCTATTCCCTTGGTATCCCACGGTTTACTCATCTCAACAGGGCCAAGAAACATCTCGTAAAGACGGAGGGTGTCTGCGCCGTAATCATTGCAGATGTTATCCGGATTAACAACGTTGAACATAGATTTGCTCATCTTCTCAACGGCCCATCCGCAGATGTATTCTCCGTTCTCAAGGATGAACTCTGCATTCTCATATTCAGGTCTCCACTTCTTAAAGGCCTCAATATCCAGACGGTCATTTCTTACAATGTTAATATCTACGTGAATCTCAGTAGTCTCGTATTTGTCTTTGAGATTGACAGATACAAATGTGTTGGTATTCTTAACCCTGTAAACGAAGTTGGAGCGTCCCTGAATCATTCCCTGGTTTACCAGTTTCTTGAACGGCTCGTTCTCACATACGTAACCCAGGTCATAGAGGAACTTGTTCCAGAATCTGGAGTAGATGAGGTGACCCGTAGCGTGCTCGGTTCCGCCAACATAGAGATCTACATCCTTCCAATAGTTGTCCGCCTCTCTGCTTACAAGGGCGGAGTTATTGTGAGGATCCATATATCTCAGATAGTAAGCGCTGCTGCCTGCAAAGCCCGGCATTGTGCTCTTCTCGTATGGGTAACCCTCATAGTTCCAATCTGTTGCGTGAGCCAAAGGCGGTTCTCCGTCCTGGGTTGGTTTGAAGGTTGCAATCTGAGGAAGTTCCAGAGGAAGCTTATCCTCATCCAGCGGAGTAGGAATGCCATCCTTATAGTAGATTGGGAAAGGCTCTCCCCAATATCTCTGGCGTGAGAAGATTGCATCTCTCAGACGATAGTTTACCATACGGTGGCCAATGCCCCTCTTCTCCACCTCTTCAATGGCCATAGGGATAGCCTCCTTAACGCTGTAACCGGTTAAGAACCCGCTGTTTATCATCTTACCCTCTTTGGCGTCAAAACTCTCTTTGGAGACATCGCATCCCTCAATCAGAGGTATGATTCTGAGGTTGAACTTCTTTGCAAAGGCGTAGTCTCTGCTGTCATGAGCAGGAACTGCCATAATTGCACCGGTACCGTAGCCGGCCAGAACGTACTCTGAAATCCATACCGGAACTCTCTCCTCCGTGAACGGATTTATGGCGTATGAGCCGGAGAAGACTCCAGTAACGGTGTGAGTCTCAGCAATTCTCTCCCTCTCAGTCTTCTTCTTTACCTCATTTATGTACTTCTCAACCTCATCTTTCTGGGAGAGGGTTGTAAGTTTCTCCACCCAGTCACTCTCCGGAGCAATTACCATAAAGGTAACTCCGAATACGGTATCTGCTCTGGTGGTAAAGATCTCCATATCATAGTTGCGGTCAAACTTGCTGCCGTCTTTAGGCTCAGGGTTGATGGTCTTGAATACCATCTGGGCACCGTAAGAACGTCCTATCCAGTTGCGCTGCATCTCTTTAAGAGCGTCACTCCACTGAAGGGAATCAAGGTCATCCAGAAGACGTCCTGCGTATGCGGAGACTCTCAGCTGCCACTGCTTCATCTTCTTCTGCTCCACAGGGAAACCGCCGCGCACGGAGAGCCCCTCCTTAACCTCATCATTGGCAAGGACGGTTCCCAGCTGAGGGCACCAGTTAACTGATGTTTCTCCCTGGTAGGCAATACGGTAGGCCATCAGTATGTCACTCTTCTTCTTTTCAGAGAAGTTTTTCCACTGCTCTGCGGTAAAGGTCTCAACATCTGAGCAGGCTGCATTCACCTTTGCATTTCCCTCCTCCTCAAAACGTGTAACCAGTTCATTTATAGGCTCCGCGGAGTTGGTGTCATTATTGTACCAGCTCTTGAACATCTTTAGAAAAGCCCACTGTGTCCACTTGTAATACTCAGGGTCACAGGTCTTTACCTCTCTATCCCAATCAAATGAGAAACCAATACGGTCTAGCTGCTGACGGTAACGGTTAATGTTCTCCATTGTTGTAACCCTCGGATGCTGACCCGTTTGGATGGCGTACTGCTCTGCCGGAAGACCGAATGCATCATAACCCATAGGATGCAAAACGTTGTACCCCATTAAGCGTTTGTAGCGAGTGTAGATATCACTTGCTATATAGCCTAGAGGATGGCCCACATGCAGTCCCGCACCTGAAGGGTAAGGGAACATGTCAAGCACATAATACTTTGGCTTTGAGGGGTCTGTCTTTACAGAGAATGTCTTGTTTTCTGCCCAATACTTCTGCCACTTTTTCTCAATTTCATTGAAATTGTAATCCATCTTCTGATACTTATTTCTTAATTCCTATTGTTGATTTCTTTGTAAGAATGAACTCTATTGCAAGAGAGATCTTTACGCTCACCTTCTCTCCGCCTATCTCTGCAGGAACCCATTTAGGAGAGCCCTTGAGCACCTTAATCACCTCTTTGTCAATATCATCCGAGAGGCTCTTTGTAATCTTTATATCCTTAATCTTTCCCTTGCCATCTACCACAAATTCTGCTATCTCCGTACCCTCAATTCCCTGAGCAATAGCGCTGTCCGGATATTTTACGTAGTTGTATACATAATCTTTGAGGAAGTTTCTCTCATCTCCTCTGAAATACATTGCCCTCTTGTCTACCTCCTGCTGGGAGTATATTCTCTCTCCCGATGGGGAAACCTCAACCGGAGCCTCAGCGCCTATCCTGTCCTTAAGGTTTGCTATCTGATTGGCATAGGTGTAGATGTATTCGCAGATTCTTCCCAAAGTGAAATAATCCAGCATGTTAGGAGTATCATGAATGGTTCCCCGCTGGTTGTTGTCACCCGATGAGAAAAGAGTTATTGGAATCTCTGCGGAGTAGAAGTTACGGTAGTCAGATGCCACAGGCTCCAGCTCAGCAATCTCCGGAACAATGGAGAAAGGCCTCTCTGCAGCCATAAGAACCTCCTGAATCACCCTCTTGTTTCCAACCCCCGTAAATGCCTGGAACTTATTGATGTTATCCTCACGTCCAAGGCAGTTGATATCTATCATAAAGGTTATCTTGTCCTTGTCTGCAAAGGAGCGGTTTAGAAAGTACCAGCTGCCGGCAGAGGCCAGACGGCCTGCACCAAAGAAGGCAATGATTACGGAGCGGCGGAACATAAACTTGTTCTCAGATACCATCTTTGCAATCTGCATAAGTGAAGCGGTTGCCGCTGCGTTGTCGTATGCTCCAGGTTTGCCGTAACCGGGTCCGTCATAGTGAGTTCCAATGAGTACGTACTCCCCTTTCAAAGTAGGATCATAACCCGGAATAATACCCACAATGTTACGGGAACGGAGAGTATCTCCTCCGTTAGGGTCTGCCATTCCGAAGTCATCACCCTCATCTGTGGAGAGCATCATAACTCCCACACTCTGAAGGTAATCATAGATGTACTTTGAGGTTATTTTCTCCTCATTAGTTCCAGCCATACGCCCTTTGAGTGAAGGGGAACAGAGGTAGAGCACCTTTGCCTTAACGCTGTCTGCATACGTTGCCGCAGACTGAGGGGCAGCGGTATACTTCAACTCCTGAGCGCAGAGTACACTCAGGAATCCTGCAACCATAATGCAGGAGAGTGCAGATATAAATCTCTTAGTCAATGTCATTTACAAATTAGTTCTGAGGAGCCTTATAGAAAGGAGGTCTAACTACGACCGCTTTCAAAAGCTTATCTCTGACCTTAATAAATATCTCTGTATCAAGCTTGTACAGAGGTGCCTCAACATAACCCATACCAATAGGCTTGTTGGTGCAAGGGCTCATTCCGCCGCTGGTTACAAAACCAATCTGACGGCCCTCGGCATTGCAGATCTCATAGCCGTGGCGAGGTACTCCTCTCTCTATCAGTTCAAAACCGCAGAGGCGTCTCTTAAGACCTTCTGCCTTCTGCTTGAGCATATAGTCTCTGTCTACAAAATCTCCCTTAACATCGTTGAACTTGGTAATCCAACCCAGGTTTGCCTCCAGAGGAGAGGTGGTATCATCTATATCGTTGCCGTAGAGGCAGAAGCCCATCTCCAAACGGAGAGTATCTCTGCAACCCAGTCCCGCAGGGGTTATATTCTCAGGCTTTCCGGCCTCAAAGATTGCATCCCAGAGTTTGAGTGCATCCTCGTTCTTTACGTAAATCTCACATCCGCCTGCTCCTGTATATCCTGTAGTTGAGAAGATTACATCCTTAATGCCTGCAACCTCCATAATCTTGAAGGTGTAATATTCCATACCCATAACATCCTCTTTGCAAAGGCGCTGCATAACCTTCATTGCGTTAGGACCCTGAACCGCCAACTGGCTTATCTGGTCTGAAATGTTGCAGAAATCCTTGCCAGGAGTGAGACCGAACTTAGGTGCAAACTGGCAGAGATGGTTAAAATCCTTCTCAATGTTGGCTGCATTCGGAACCAGCATATAGTTCTCAGGATCAATGCAGTAAACCAAAAGGTCATCTACAATGCCGCCCTTTCCGTTAGGAAGGCAGGAGTACTGAACCTTACCCGGGAAGAGAACAGATGCGTCATTGCTTGTAACGTACTGGATGAACTTAAGAGCGTTAGGACCCTTAACGGTAAACTCGCCCATGTGAGAGACGTCAAATACGCCAACGCTCTCTCTTACAGCCATGTGTTCTGCCTTAATCCCCTTATATTCCAACGGCATGTTAAAGCCTGCAAACGGAGTCATCTTTGCTCCCAGTTCAATGTGTTTTTGAGTATAAGCTGTTGTCTTCATAGTGTATCTGTTTTAATTATCTTTTCTTGTAAACCCAGGCCTCAGGGTCTGCCTTGAGTGCCTGCTGATGTGCTGCGCGTGCCTCTTCAAGTGTCTGATATCCACCAATTGAGACCAGTTTTAATCCCGATGGAATTTTAAAGGCAAACGGCTCCTGCAGTATTCCTTTGTGCTTCTCCATACTGAGAAGAACCAACTCGTCACTGTTGAAGGCGCCCACTATTACATAGTAGACCGCCTCGGTTTTAACCGGAGCAGCCAGGGTATCCGCCTTAAGGGTATCCTTTTTGACGGCAGCCTGCTGCGCGGCAATAATCTTCTCTTTCTTTTCCGCAATCTGCTTGGATGTAGGCATATCCAACTTCTCTCTAATCCAGTCACAGCCGGAGAAAAGAAGGGCTGAAAGAGCCAATACGGCAAGGAGCTTTTTGTCCATTTCTATTTGATTTATATGACCGACAAATTTAGCAAAATTATGGCCCAATCACAAAAAAAGCTATATTTGTAAATATGAAGATTATAAGAGTTTTAATAGTTCCCTGGTTGCTTCTGAGCGCCTGCAGAGGGGCAAGCGCACCGGCCCCTCAACAGCAGGAGATTAAGCCGGATACCGTAACCATCTCTTTCATTGGAGATGTGATGCAGCACGGAGGGCAGATAAGGGCGGCGCTGCAGGCAGACGGAACATACAACTACGCCAACACCTTCCGATATATGGAGGAGGAGTTTAAGAAGGCAGACTATATGGTTGCAAATATGGAGTTTACGGTAGGATGCAAACCTTACAGCGGCTACCCCTACTTCTCCGCTCCGTATGAGATTGCAACCCAGGCAAAGGAGAGCGGGATAGACCTCTTCCTTATGGCCAACAACCATATATGTGACAGAGGAGCAACAGGACTCAAAAAGACCATAGATGCCTACGATACCCTTAAGGTTCAGAGGCTTGGAGCCTACCGCAACAAAGAGGAGGCAGACACATCTTCCCTCCTTATGGTGGAACTCAAAGGAATACGTTTTGCCCTTTTCAACTTTACATACGGCACAAACGGGATACCAGTACCGAGCCCATATTACGTTAATCTGCAAGACAGTACAGAGATTAGGGAACATATTCTTGAGGCAAAGAAGAAGGGTGCAGACTTTATAATTGCACTTCCTCACTGGGGTGAAGAGTATCACACTGAGCCATCCTGGCTGCAGAAGGAGTATGCGCAATTTATGTTCAACGAGGGAGTTGACGCCATAATTGGAGGTCACCCTCACGTTCCTGAGGAGGGCTACATCTACACAAAAGGAGATACGGTAAAGAGGGTTGTATTCTACTCTCTGGGAAACTATGTCTCCAACCAGTATTTTAGCGGATACACCCACACCGGTATTCTGGTATCTCTTCATTTTGAGAGAGATGCAATGGGACGCCTCCGTATGCTTATGCCGGACTGGAAGTACCTGTGGTGCTTTAGAAAGGGGCAGCTGCTGGAGGATTACACCGTTGTTCCAATGAAGGAGTTTATGGAGGGAGAGGAGTTTAAAGAAGGAGGAAAAACCGCAAAGCAGAAGGAGAGTTTCAAAACGCTTAAAAACTTTTACCCAACACTCATTAAGAAAGATTTGATAAAGATTATAAGTGACTGATTTATGCCGGAAAAGAAAATTCAACTGCAGAATATTGATCCTATAGATATCTACGGAATCAATGACAAAATCATAAACCACCTTTGCGCCTACTTCCCATCTCTGAAGGTTACTCCGAGAGATACAACCATCAAGCTCAAAGGAACTTACAAAGACATAAACACCTTTGAAAACGCCATAAACGCACTGGCAAAAATTAAACTGAACAAGCGTCATCTCAATACGGATGATGTAGATTCCATCTTCCAGCCTACTCCTGTTGCCAAGAAAAAGAGCGAGCCGGAGGTTATTACCAACGCTGCCACCAAGGATATGATTGTTGTGGGCAACAACGGTAAGATGGTGTGTGCCAGAACAAAACACCAGAAGAAACTGGTTAAGGATTTTGATACTCACGATCTGATTTTTGCTCTGGGCCCTGCAGGAACAGGTAAGACCTACACCGCCATTGCTCTGGCAGTAAGGGCGTTGCAGAACAAACAGGTGAGGCGTTTGATACTCACCCGTCCTGCAGTTGAGGCAGGAGAGAGGCTGGGATTTCTTCCTGGAGACGTAAAGGAGAAGCTGGATCCATACCTGCAGCCGCTCTATGACGCACTTGGAGATATGATTGCCCCTCAGCGTCTTAAGACACTTATGGAGGAGGGTACAATTCAGATTGCTCCGCTGGCATATATGAGAGGCCGCACCCTTGAGAGCGCCTTTGTAATTTTGGATGAGGCGCAGAATACATCACTTGGTCAGTTAAAGATGTTCCTTACCAGAATGGGTAACAACTCCAAGTTTATAGTTACCGGAGATATGACCCAGATAGACCTTCCGAACAAGGAGGATTCAGGTCTTGCAAAGGGAATTAAGATGCTGGGCAAAATAAGAGGGATAGCGGTAATAAACTTTGATACTGAAGATATTGTCCGCCATCCCCTTGTAAGTAAGATTGTCTCCGCCTTTGGAAAGGAGGAGGCTGAATCTTAAATTATTACGCCGGCAAGGTCACAGCCTGTGTACTTGCCGTCTTTGAGTTCGTGAGCTCCGTTTACAAATACGTGGTCTATACCAATTGAGAATTGGTGAGGCTGTCCGTATGTTGCAACGTCTGCAATTGTCTTAGGGTCAAATACCAGTACGTCTGCACAGTAACCCTCCTTCAGAAGTCCGCGGTCTTTGAGTTTCAACTGGCTGGCTGGCAGCGCGGTACATTTGTAAATAGCTGTCTGCAAATCACAGAACTTCTCATCTCTTACATACTTGCCCATATAGTTTGTGAAGGCTCCGTATGAACGTGGATGAGGTGCCTCCTGTCCCAGTCTTCCCTCAGGAGAGTAAACGCTTCCGTCTGTAATTACCATTGCCAGAGGGTCATTGAGCAGAGTACGCAGGTTCTCCTCCTTCATTGCAAAGCCCGCCATGTTAACATCTAGGTCTTCACTCTTAAGCAGATACTTAATCATTGGCCACATATCCATTCCGGAAATCTTGCAGCATTCATCCAGGAACTTGCCTGTATATTTCTCATTTCCAGGAGCAAAGCAAGCAGCAATAAGAATGCAGTGAGGACCTCCCAGACGCTTAACTCTTCCGAGTGCATACTCCTCAATTATCTTC